>SVGF01000057.1 GCA_015056475.1 Clostridiales bacterium | reverse complement strand
TCCCTCGTGTCATCCTGAGCGGAGGAAGGCGCATACGCCGCCCGCAGTCGAACCCGTAGGGCGATGCGTAGCATCGGGATCTACGAGGGGAAAGGATGATATTCGCGCCCGAGATCCTCGTCCTTTTCCTGTCGGTAGGTAACGTACTTTATTAAATTTCAAAAACTGTCTTTAGGAACACAACGCCATATACTTTGGGAATTTTCTTGTTATATATTTTTGATAAAAATAATTGACATATTTCTCTAAATATGGTAAAATATAATATACTGCAGTAGTATGGATGGTACTTCTATCAACGAAAGGAATAGCACAAATGCCCGAGATCTCAAAGGATAATATACGAAATTTTTCTATAATTGCACACATCGACCACGGTAAGTCCACTCTTTCCGACAGACTTATCGAAAAAACAGGTCTTATCGCACAGCGTGACATGGTCGATCAGGTGCTTGACTCCATGGACCTTGAGCGAGAAAAGGGCATTACAATAAAGTCAAGAGCTGTGCGCATAAATTACAGAGCAAAAAACGGCTCCGATTACGTGCTCAATCTCATTGACACTCCCGGACACGTAGACTTTACTTACGAGGTTTCACGTAGCCTTGCGGCGTGCGAGGGTGCTTTGCTCGTGGTTGACGCTTCTCAAGGAATAGAGGCACAAACGCTTGCAAACGCATATCTTGCAATAGAGAATGACCTTGAGGTCGTTCCCGTTATCAATAAGATAGATCTTCCCTCCGCAGAACCCGAAAGAGTAAGAGCCGAGATTGAGGACGTTATTGGTCTTGATGCGTCAATGGCTCCGCTTATTTCCGCAAAGACTGGCCTCAATATTGAGGACGTGCTTGAGGCTATCGTAAATTATATTCCGTCCCCCGATGGTAGCGACGATTCTCCGTTGCAGGCTCTCATTTTCGACTCTTTCTATGATCCCTACAAGGGTGCTATTGCTTACGTGAGAGTGAAGGAAGGTACTGTCAGCGTAGGTGACCAGATAGTAATGATGTCAAACGGACATTCGTTTGAGGTTACAGAGGTCGGATACTTTATGCCGGATATGGTGCCCTGTAAAGAGCTTAAGGCGGGCGACGTAGGCTATATCTGCGCAAGCATTAAAAACGTGCAGGATACGACAGTTGGCGATACCATCACAAAGCTCAGCAATAAGGCAACAGAGCCGCTTCCCGGCTACAGAGAGGTTCAGCCCATGGTTTTTGCAGGATTCTATCCTGCGGATGGCTCAAATTACGACGCATTGAGGGATGCGCTTGAAAAGCTCAAGCTCAACGATGCCGCACTCACCTTTGAGGCAGAAACGTCAACTGCTCTCGGATTCGGCTTCAGATGCGGCTTTTTGGGGCTTCTTCACATGGATATCATTCAAGAAAGATTGGACAGAGAATTCAATCTTGACCTCGTTGCTACGTCCCCCAGCGTTATTTATAAGCTCGCCATGACAAGCGGTGAGGTAATTGAACTGAGCAACCCCACCAATATGCCCGATGCAACACTCATCGATTATATGGAAGAGCCCGTTGTTGCGGCAAATATCATGACTCCCAACGATTACGTGGGAAGCATCATGGAGCTTTGTCAGGACAGACGCGGTCAGTACGTTGATATGGAATATATGGACGACAACAGAGTTATCGTAAAATATATTCTCCCTCTCAACGAAATTATTTATGACTTCTTTGACATACTCAAGTCAAGAACTCGCGGTTATGCATCGCTTGACTATGAGCTTCACGGTTATGCGCGCAGTGAGCTTGTAAAGCTTGACATTCTTTTGAACGGTGACGTTATCGACGCCTTCTCAATGATCGTTCACAAAGAAAAGTCCTACGCAAAGGGCAGATTTGTTGCCCAAAAGCTCAAAGAGGTAATTCCTCAGCAGATGTTTGAAATACCGATACAGGCGGCTATAGGCAATAAGGTCATCGCGCGTGAAACTATAAGAGCGCTCCGCAAGGACGTTCTTGCAAAGTGTTACGGCGGCGACATTACAAGAAAGAAGAAGCTCCTCGAAAAGCAGAAGGAAGGCAAAAAGAAAATGCGTCAGTTTGGTACTGTTGAAGTGCCGTCCGAGGCGTTTATGGCGGTGCTCAAATTTGAGTAAGGAGATATCGCTGTACGTTCACGTGCCGTATTGCAGGCGCAAATGTCATTATTGTGACTTTGTGTCATACGTAGGCAGGGAAGATACGCTTTCGGCTTATCGTAACAGACTGCTTTTGGAATTGGAGCAGTATAAGAACGACTCATTAACGGTAAAGACTGTGTTTTTTGGCGGAGGAACTCCGTCGCAGGTCGATGAAAGTCTGATCGGTGACGTTTTGGAATACGTAAGGCAGAATTTTGTACTTGCGGACGATGCAGAGATCACGGTTGAGTGTAACCCTTGCTCTGCGGATATCAAAAAGCTTACCGACTATAAAAGCTTTGGCGTCAACAGAATAAGTATCGGTGTGCAGTCGTTCAACGATAACGAGCTTGAGCTCATAGGCAGGCTTCACAATAGTGACAAAGCCATTGAGTGCGTAAAAAGCGCAAGAGCCGCGGGCTTTGAAAATATAAGCGTCGATCTTATGCAGGGGATACCGTGCCAGACTATGGAATCGCTGATGCATTCCATTAAAACGGCGATTGCTCTTGGCATTGATCATATATCGCTTTATTCGCTGATACTTGAGGAGGGCACACCCCTTTATAATATGGTAGAAAGCGGCAAGGTAAAGGTTGCAGATGAGGACACCGACCGATCAATGTACCATTACGCTTGTCAAATGCTTGAAAACAGTGGTTATTTGCAGTACGAGATATCAAATTTTGCCAAAAAAGGCTTTGAATCAAGGCACAATATCGCGTATTGGGTAAGGCGCGATTACGTTGGTATAGGCTGCGCGGCGCATTCGCTCTATAACGGCGAGAGATATTCAGATCCGACAGCATTGGAGGAATATCTTTGCGGCGATATCGGCAAGAACAGCCAAAGCAGAGAAACTCTTTCTCATACCGACGTCCTTGAGGAAACGGTAATGCTCGGGCTCAGAATGAATAAGGGTATCGACCTTTGCTCGTTTGATGACGAGAGCTTAAATAAGATGACACCAACGTTGGAAAAGCTTATCAAAGCGGGGCTTTGTGCAAAAATAGGAACGCGGCTTTGTGCAACCGAGCGCGGCAGGGACGTTCTTGACAGTATAATTGTAGATATTATTTCGGTTTTTTGAAATATTTACAAAAAAACACTTGACAAATCAACGTTTTTTTGGCATACTATACTATGATGATAATTACAGGTAAAACCTGAAGAAAATATTTATTTCACGGCTGTTTGGCATTACAGTTACTTGCTACGGCAGAAAGGATAAAACAATGGATGGAAAAAGAACTATAGCTATTATGACCAGCGGTGGCGACGCTCCGGGTATGAACGCCGCTATTCGTGCTATCACAAAGACAGCAATATATAAGGGTTATAAAGTAATGGGAATTAAGAATGGCTTCAAGGGCTTGATTGAAGCTGATATGAAGGAATTTGGATTGACTGACGTTGAAGATATTCTTCACCTCGGCGGCACAGTGCTCGGCACAGCTCGTTTGCCCGAATTCAAGCTTCCCGAGGTGCAGGATAAGGCTGTAAATATTCTTAAGACTTACGGCATTACAGACCTCGTAGTTATCGGCGGTGACGGATCTTTCACAGGCGCACAGAAGCTTTCTCATAAGTGCGAGGAGCCCAAGCATAATTACAAGTGTAACGTAGTTTGCTTGCCCGGTACTATCGATAACGACCTCGCTTGCACCGATCAGACCATCGGCTTTGATACAGCGCTCAATACTGTTGTTGAAGCAGTTGACAAGATCAGAGATACAATGTCTTCTCACGGCAGATGCTGTGTAGTTGAGATCATGGGTAACAGATGCGGTGACCTTTCATTGTTCTCATCTATAAACACAGGCGCAGAGAGCCTCATTCTTGCAGAAAGACCCGAAAGCTTTAACGTTGACAAGATATGCGAAGCTGTTTCCGATGGCGTTAAGAAGGGCAGAAAGTGCCACATCGTTATTTTGTCAGAGCTTCTCACAGATGCAAGTGAGCTTTCAAAGACTATCGAAAAGAGAACAGGCGTATCCACACGTCCTTCCATTCTCGGCTACATCCAGAGAGGCGGCGCGCCCACAGCAGGTGACAGAATGCTCGCTACAAAGATGGGTGTTTACGCTGTTGACCTTTTGGAAAAGGGCTATTCAAATCAGATCGTTTCTATCAGAAACAACAAGATCGTTAACGACGATATCGACGTTGCATTGGCAATGCCAAGAGTGTTTGATGAAGAGCTCTGGGCTATGAACGATATCCTCTCTATTTGATTCATTTGATATGATGCTTTGGAGCGACGTGACGAAATTTGCGTCGCTCTTATTTTATGGGATATAAATTATGGAAGATGAAAAGATAAAGGCTTACGAGGAGCTTTACAAAAGAATTCCGTGCTCCGTCTGCAAAGAGGGTTGCTTTGAATGCTGTACCAATATAATCCAATTCCATCCGGCTGAGGAGGAGAATATGGGCGGCTACGTGTGGAACGGAAAGTGCAATCACCTCGTTGACGGCAAATGCTCCATATACTCAAAGCGTCCGTTCGTTTGCAGAATATACGGCGCAGGCAGTATTATGAGCTGTGAGGATTGTACACCTGAAAACCCCCTTACTGAGGAAGAAATCAGGCAGCTTTTTAAGGAATATAAGGCTTTACTCAATAAAAAATAAGCCAAATTACCATAAAAACAACAAATTTTATTAAAAAACTATTGCCAAAATCGCAATAATATGGTAAAATAATAAGGTAGGAATTATGTCTTACTTTTTTGGTAAAAGGAGTAGCTTATGAGCTATGCAGTTGACGCTCTCAGAGCAAGAATGTCGCAAAACGGTATCGATGCCGTTGTTATTATCGATGGAATGAATCGCAGATACTTCTCGGGCTTTACAGGCACGTCCGGTACAGTTCTTATTACTGCCGACGATTGTATTTTTATGACTGACAGCCGTTATACCGTGCAGTCAAAAAGACAGTGTCCCGGCTTTGAAATAAAAGAGCTTTCCGGTAAGGAATTGCTTGATTTTTTAGGTGAGTATTTTGCTTTGCACAACGTCAAGACAGTTTGGGTGGACGAGCACGCGCTCACATATAGCCAGTACAGGTCTTATTCAAAGGCTTGTGAAGGTGTGGAATTTGTTGAGGGTGGAAAGTTCTTTTCCGAGATCCGTCAAACAAAAACTGAAGATGAGATCACTATCATGAAGGAGGCTGCAAAAAATGCGGGTATCGCATTTATGAAGACTCTTGAAATGATCAAGCCGGGTGTAACGGAGATCGAGGTTGCTAAGACCTTTGAACAGCACGTTATTGAGCTTGGTGATGCGTTGTCATTCATAATCGTCGCTTCGGGCGAAAACGGCGCATGTCCCCACAACGTTCCGAGTAGCAGAGTTATTCAGGACGGTGACATGGTAACGGTCGATTTCGGCGTTATCCATAACGGCTACAATTCCGACTGCACAAGAACCTTTGTCGTAGGCAGCAAAAAGCCAAACGACGAGCTTGTAAAGATATTCAATATCGTAGCAGAGGCGCAAAAAACTGCCGCAGCTGCAGTAAAGCCGGGTGCGGTGTGCTGTGAGCTTGACAAGATAGCAAGAGATATTATTGCTGATGCAGGCTATGGTCAGTATTTTGGTCATTCCCTCGGTCATAGCTTGGGACTTGATATTCACGAGCTTCCGGGGCTTAATAAGGTCAACACGGCTGTGCTTGAGCCGGGAATGTTTGTAACGGTAGAGCCGGGCATTTATATTGAAGGCCTCGGCGGTGTTAGAATTGAAGATACTCTTATGGTAACCAAGGACGGTGCCCAAAGCATCACAGAGGATGTATCAAAGAGTCTTTATATAAAAGAATATTAATAAATCACATTAAGGAGAATTATTATGGTTGTTGCAGGTGATATCAGAAAGGGTACCACGTTTGAGTTAGAGGGTAAGGTTTACACAGTAGTTGAGTTCATGCACGTTAAGCCCGGTAAGGGTGCTGCATTCGTTCGTACAAAGCTTAAGGACGTTATGACAGGCGGCGCAGTTGAAAAGACATTCAACCCCAGTGAAAAGCTCGAGAGCGCAGTTATCGAAACACGTGAAATGCAGTACAGCTACAGCGATGGCGAGTTCTACTACTTCATGGATAACGAAACTTATGAGCAGGTTCCCCTCACAGAAGAAGAGGTTGGCGATGCTATCAAGTACATGAAGGAAGAAATGGATATGACTATTCGTTTCTACAAGGGCAAGGCTTTCAACGTTCAGGCTCCTAACTTTGTTGTTCTTGAAGTAACTGAAACAGAGCCCGGCTTCAAGGGTGATACAGCTACTTCCGGTACAAAGCCCGCTACTGTTGAAACAGGTGCTGTTATTCAGGTTCCGTTGTTCGTTAACGAGGGTGACAAGATCAGAATCGACACACGTACAGACGAGTACATGGAGAGAGCATAACAGGTTGCATAAAATGCATGGGAGAACGGGATCAAATCCCATGTTCTCCCTTTTTTATTTAAGGTGACCGTATGGATTTTACTACTATACTGTTTCAGGTCATAGCCCTGTTTATAATGATGGGAATAGGCCTTGTTGCGCGAAAGCTCGGATATATGTCCGATGCCGCAAAAAAGGGCATGACCGATATTTTAATAAAAATAGTAACGCCTGCAGTCGTTATATCCTCATTCTCAAGGGAGTTTGAGGCTGACAAAATGACTAACGCCTGGGTGGTGCTCATAGGCGCAATAATAATGCATATCATACTGTGCGCATTGTCCCTCGTTTTGTTTTCAAAGGAGGATAAGGACAAAAAGGCGGTATTGCGCTTTGGTATCATATTCGGCAATTTCGGCTTTATGGGCTTTCCCGTTTTGCAAAGTCTTTTTGGGTTGGACGGCGTGTTCTACGGTGCAATGTTTACCGCCGCGTTCTATTTTTTCTCGTGGACCTTTGGCGTGGCACTCTTTACAAAGCCCAAAAGCGTCAAGGATACCGTAAGATCGATATTCAATGCGCCGTTTATATCCGTTGTTATAGGCGTTTTAATGTATATTTCCCCGTTCAGATTACCTGATTTTCTGCAGTCCGTGGTGGATTCCGTGGGTAATATGAATACACCCCTTTCCATGATGATAGTTGGCTCAATTTTTGCCGACGTAAAGTTCAAGGAGATATTTACTGAAAAAAAGATATATCTTTCTGCAATGCTAAGACTTTTGGTATCGCCCATCATCGCGATGGCAATAGCTTTACTTATAGGCACGGTGTTCAAGGGTGTGCCCTCGGGAATTCCTTTTCGCGTGGTGATCGTTGAGGAAGCAATGCCCTGCGCCGCTTATGCTGCGATATTTGCCACAAAATTCGGATCGGATTCAAGGCTGGCATCAAAAATGGTTGCAATAGCTACGGCTTCATCCGTTGTGACAATTCCGTTTGTGGTGTGGCTGATGCAGATTTTGGAAATTTGAAATAATGGTATTTAAATTTTTTTGAATTTGTGATACAATTATATGGGTGATATTTTTGCCAAAACAAGACAATAACCTAAAGGAGAAAATATATGATAGAAGAATTGAAAAACAAAAAAGCATTCATATGTGATATGGACGGTGTGCTCTATCACGGTAACAAATTGCTCGATGGTGCGCTTGAGTTTATCGAATGGCTCAAGAAGGAGGATAAAAAGTATCTCTTCCTCACAAACAGCAGCGAAAGATCTCCCCGTGAGCTTAAGCAGAAGCTCGAAAGGCTCGGCGTGGAGGTGGACGAAAGCCATTTCTATACAAGTGCCATTGCAACAGCAAAATTCCTCGCTTCACAGCATCCGGGATGCACTGTTTATACCATCGGTGAAGCTGGCCTTATAAACGCACTTTACGAGCACGGCATTTCAATGAATGACGTTAACCCCGACTACGTTGTTGTGGGTGACACAAGAAGCTACGGCTTTGAAAAGATCGAAAAGGCGGTAAGGCTTGTATTCAACGGCGCAAAGCTCATCGGTACAAACCCCGACGTTACAAACCCGCTTGAAAACGGCATAGTGCCTGCAACAAAGGCTTTGCTTGCCCCCATCGAAATGACAACACGCAAGAATTCTTATTGCGTTGGTAAGCCCAACCCATTGATGATGCGCCACGCTGTAAGGCTTTTGGGTGAAAAGGTTGAGGAAACTGCCATCATCGGCGACAGAATGGATACGGATATCATTGCGGGCATCGAGTCCGAAATCGATACCATCCTCGTGCTCAGCGGTGTTACTTCCGTTTCGGGTATGGAAAAATTTGCCTACAGACCCAAATATGTGTTTGAAAACGTGGGCAAGATCATAGAATAATTGTAGAATTATAAAAAATTTTCGTTTGTTGTTGAAATATCTCAAGATCTGTGGTATAATATAATAAACGTGCGTGCGGTTATTTCCGCAAATTAAATAACTATCAGCGGTGGATTTTGTGCCGCAAACGGAGGTTAATCATGACAGAGCAGGATGTTCAGGAAGTAAGATTCGGCGAGGTTAAGATCGCTAATGATGTAATTGCAGTAATTGCAGGCATGGCATTGTGCGAGATCCAGGGCGTTTATATCGACGGCAAAACTCCCGAAGCATTTATTGATAAGTCCAATTCCAAGAATATTTCAAGAGCTGTAAAAATTGAAGTATCTGAAGGCTACGTTAACGTTGGTATCATCGTTTCCATCGAATACGGCAAGATCATCAGCGACGTGTGCGTCGACGTTCAGGATAAGATCAAGGCGGCAATTCAGACAATGACAGGTCTTGACGTTGCAAGAGTTGACGTTACTGTTGACGAGCTCATTTTCAAAAAGGAGAAATAACAAATGAAATTTATTGACAGATTGATATTCATAATTGTAGGCATTTTGTTTGTGGCTCTCGCCGCAGGATGTGTGTTGCTCGCTGTCAATTTCATTTCTATTTCTGATATCATTGCCATTATCGGCAAGATCCGGATCAATATCGTTGAGCAGGCAATACTCTTTGTTGCAGCGGCAGTGCTTTTGATAGTGGGCTTAAAGATCGTGTTTGCAAGACCTAAAAAAGTTAAGATCGCAGCTTACACTATCCGTAAGAGCGAAGATGGTGACGTTGCCGTTTCTTTGAAGGCGATCGAGAATACTATCAAGCTCGCAGTGGCTCATTACAAGGATATCAAGGACGTAAAGCTCAGAGTTACCGCAAACGATGCAGGCGTTTCTATTTCTGCAAAGCTTGCCATCCCCACAGGCGTGGTTTTGCCCGAGCTTCTTGACAGCTTTAAGGCGTACCTTAAGGACTTTGTTGAAACTCACACGGGCGCTCCCGTAAGCAAGATCAGATTTATCGCTACGGAATATAAGCCGGTTGATCCCGATAACGAAAGAAAAAAGATGGCGGCAAAGGCTGCAAAGGCGGCAAAGGAATCCGCACCCAAAAAACAAGCTGACGCTTATGCAAGTACTCATGCAACAGTTATTCCTAAGGCGGAGGTTGAGCCCGTTGATGACGACGTGATAGACTCCATCGACGTTGATGAGGATGATATCGCTGAGGAGCAGAGTGTTTAAGGAAAGGATGCTATTTAGCAATCAAAATTTATGACAAGACGAGAAGTACGAGAAGTTACTTTTATGATGCTGTTTCAGCTTGAATTCCGTCAGGACGTAAGCATTGAGGATACGCTGGCTCAGTATTATACTATTGATATCGAAAGCACGGACGAGGAGGAGAATCTCCCTAAGGTAAAGCTTTCCGAGTCTGACAGAAAATACATACAGACTGTTGTTGACGGCGTTATTAAAACAAAGTCCGAGATCGACGGCATTATTGCACTCTATGCAAAGGGCTGGACTTTGGAAAGAATAATAAAGGTGGATCTGTCCGTATTAAGATTCTGTATTTACGAGATGAAGTATATGAGTGATGAAACTCCTCTTGCAGTAAGTATCAACGAGGCGGTTGAGATCTCAAAAAAATACGGCACCGAAAAATCCAGAAGCTTTGTAAACGGTGTTCTTTCATCCTATTACAAGGAATTGAAGGGAGTAAATTGAGAGCATGGAAGTGATACTTGGTATTGACACAAGCTGTTACACCACGTCTGCCGCATTGGTGGACGCCGCAAACGGTGAGTGTGTTGATTATAAGCTTCAGATGCTGTTACCTCAAAAGAATGAAAAAGGGCTGCGGCAATCCACAGCCCTTTTCTTGCATGTAAAAAACCTTCCAAACGTAATAAACGAGCTCATGAGTGGCGGCGAATACACCATCAAGGCTGTTTGCGTAAGCCAAAAGCCGAGACCGGTGGAGGATTCTTACATGCCCGTGTTTGAAGCGGGGGTGAGCGTGGCATCGTCCGTTGCGAGTGCGCTTGGCGTGCCGCTTTACACCACAACTCATCAGGAAAATCATATAATGGCTGCCTCAAACGGAAAATTTGCCAAGCCGTTTATCGCGTTGCACCTTTCGGGCGGTACAACGGAGTTAACCCTTGCAACACCTGATTCCACGGGCTTTGACATTGAGCTTTTGTCCCAAACTCAGGATATAAGCTTTGGCAAGCTCATAGACAGAATGGGCGTTGATATGGGGCTTGATTTTCCTGCGGGCAAGCATTTGGAAGCTATTGCGGACAGTAATGCTGAGAGGTTCGTTCCGCCCACAAAGCTTTATAACGGCAACTTGAGCCTTTCGGGTGCCGAAAAGCAGTTTATTGATGCGCTTGCAAATTATCCCAAAGAGGGAATTGCATACGGCATTTTTGAATACAGCGGCAAGCTCCTTGAAAAATGGGTGAGCTACTGGGTCGAGAAAACGGGTATTAAGACTGTCCTCTTTGCAGGTGGCGTAGCGTCAAATAAAATAATAAAAAATATTTTGCAGAGCTCGCCAAAATTAAAAGACACAGAGCTTTGCTTTGCCGAGCCGGAGCTTTGCAGGGATAACGCAGTTGGCACGGCAAAAATAGGACAAAAATTCTATACGGAGAAAAAGCAATGAACGATTCAATGTCAGTTTGGGAGCTGAACGAATATACGCGCAATCTCCTTGAAAACGATATTCTTTTGCAAATGGTGAGTGTAAGCGGAGAAATATCAAATTACAAAAGGCATTCCTCTGGGCATATATATTTTACGTTAAAGGATGAAAGGGCAAAGATAAATTGCTCCTTCTTCAAGAATTATAATTCAACGCTAAAATTTGAGCCTCAAAATGGCATGCAGGTAACTGTGTCCGCCACCGTTTCGCTCTATTCGCGCGACGGCTCGTATCAGCTGCTCGTTTACAGAATGGCGAGCAAGGGCACGGGGCTTCTTCACGAAAGGTTTGAGGCATTAAAGGCAAGCCTTCAGGAGGAGGGCTTATTCTCTCCCGAATCCAAAAAGCCTATTCCGACCTACCCAAAGCGCATTGCCGTGCTTGCATCCCCAACGGGTGCGGCTGTAAGGGATATAATAAGCGTTACGGGCAGACGTAGCAAGAGCGTTGAGGTCATAGTCGTGCCCGTCCCCGTGCAGGGCGAGGGTGCCGCGGCGCAGATTGCAAAGGCACTTGCTTATGCCGATAACGTGCTTGATGCAGATACCATAATTCTTGCTCGTGGTGGCGGCTCAATCGAGGAGCTGTGGGCATTTAACGAGGAAGTCCTTGCAAGGGCGGTCCATGCGTGCAAAACTCCCGTAATTTCGGGCGTTGGGCACGAAACAGATTTCACAATATGCGATTTCGTTGCGGACTTAAGAGCTCCAACCCCGTCGGTTGCGGCAGAAATTGCCGTAAAGGACGTAAAGGACACAAATTCAAGGCTCGATGAAATAATGTCAAGCATCACAAGGAATATATCCTACAATCTGTCGGGCGCAAAAAGCAGGGCAGAGGCGCTTTATTCAAGTGCCGCAATGCAAAGCCCAAAAAGAAAGATCGAGGATGCATCAAGAGCGGCAGACAATATTTACGAGGATATTATTTCAGTTATTGAGGATAAAATATCCGATTCAAAAGCTCAGTCCGAAAAGATCATTACAAATATTAGTGCAATGAACCCTTACAACGTGCTTTCAAGAGGCTATGCCGCTGTGTATAGCGGACAAAAGCAAATTAAAAGCGTTGAAGATGCCAAAGCGGGCGACAATGTTTTGGTTGAGCTTAGCGACGGAAGAATTAATTGTACTGTAAATTCAACACAAAAAGGCAAATACGGAGGTTAATATGGAGTTGGAAATAAATGACGAGCTTACAGTTGAAGCTGCACTTGAAAGGCTCGAAGAAATAAGAACAATAATTGAACAGGGAGAGATCTCTCTCAACGAGAGCGTAACTCTCTTTGAAGAAGCTTCAAAGCTTTATGCATTCTGCAACACAAAGCTTGATGCACTTGAGGAGAGGGTAAAAATTCTTTCAAAGAATTCTCAGGGCAAGCTTGAACCTATACCCTTTGAATATAATGAGTGAGGTAATTATGTCAAACGAGCAAAAATATCAGGAGATATTAGTAAACGACGCTAAAAAAGTAGAAGCCTATTTGCAGGAGCATGTGGACAGAATGTATAAGTCCGCACCGCGACAGATAGTTGAGGCTATGGAATACAGCCTTATGGCGGGCGGAAAAAGAATTCGCCCCGTGATGATGCTCGAGGCGGCAAAGGCTTGCGGATTGGATGACGAATCCAAGATAAGCACATTTGCATGTGCGCTTGAGATGATACATTCATCATCGCTCATTCACGACGATCTCCCCGCTATGGATAATGATGACCTGCGCAGAGGTAAGCCCACAAATCATAAGGTCTTTGGCGAGGCAATGGCTATACTTGCGGGTGATGCGCTTTTGAATCATGCATCGCAGATAACAATGGAATACGTTTGTGAGCATTGTGAGGAAGGTTTTGCAAAAGCGGCTCGTGAAATTGCATTCCAAACGGGAATCGACGGCATGATCGGCGGACAGACCATAGACGTTTTAGCCGAAAAAACTGGGCTTGACATTGCTACCGTTGAAATGCTCACAAAGATCCACTCAATGAAGACCTGCGCATTGCTCATGGCGGCGGTCGCTTGCGGTGCATACGTTGCGGGCAAGGATGAGGCTACGGTTGAAAAGTGGCGCAAGTACGGATTGTATCTTGGCTTGGCTTTCCAGATAATTGACGATATTCTTGACGTTGTTGGTGACGAAGCCGTATTGGGTAAGCCCGTTGGCAGTGACAGCGACAACCAAAAGGCTACGTTTATTACCGTTTTGGGCTTGGAGGGCGCAACTGCCGAGGCAAGACGCTACACCGAAATGGCAAAGAACGCTGCAAAAGAGCTTGAAAACGCGGATTTCTTTGTGTGGCTCGCGGAATATCTCTGCGAAAGATCAATGTAAAGATCTTAAAATTTTAATGAAAAACACTTAAAAGGTATTTGGCTTTACTTGATGATGCTGAGCGTGCGATAATTAAGCCTACGACAAATCAGCGTGAGTCCCATAACGAAGTTTTAACAAAAAGCACTTATGATAATAAAGAAATCGTTTGTCATAAATGCTTTTTCTTTACTTTTGTACTCAGTTTCAATGATTAGAGTGAAGTTTTTGCTGTCGCAAAAGTGAAGTTGCTAAACAAAATAAAATTTGTTTATGCAGTGAAGTTTGTACTACGTACAAGTGAAGTTAAGTTTGCCAACTTTACCGTAGGTAAAACTTCACTATCCAAAGGATAACTTCACTTACGCAGTAAACTTCACTTG
>SVGF01000056.1 GCA_015056475.1 Clostridiales bacterium | reverse complement strand
CCGCTCTTTAATGCCAATGCACCAACGCAATAGCCCCTCTGAGCCATCAGCTTAAGCAATAAAAAACGCTTGGGTTCACATAGTGCCTTGAGTACGTCTTCGTCCATAAATTACCTCCATATTCATTGTCCATATTATACTACACTTATTTAATTTCGTCAACACTAAAATAAATCAAGTTAAAACAAAACCGACGATCACAAAAACCGTCGGTAATAAATTATTTCTTATTCTTTTCTTTAGATCGCTTATCGTTAATTATCTTCATATGTTCTTCTGTGATAAGCTCTACACCGTTTTCCTTTGCCCAATCAACACAGCCCTTCAAAACAAGAGGTAAGAATACTCTGGGTACAGCCAAAACCGTCTTGAGCGCTTCGTCAGTAAATTTTACCTTATCATCAGCTCTGTCTGCGGCGTATCTTACAGATTCAAGGCTTGCCTGGCGCATCTGCAAAAGTTCTGCTCTCATTCGAGTCTTTCTGTGGAACCAGAAATTTTTTGAATCACGATAACCGTAATCAACCGGCAACGGCGGGAAATCCTTTGCTTTTACTCCGTTTATGATGGCGTCGCGATACTTTTGCTTCATAAGTATTTTGTCTACCTTTAATATGAAATGCGCACCAAATTTACTTGTAATACCGTTAAAATCATGGTAAGGGCCGTCATATCCGTTCAACTGACCGGGAAGGTCCTTGTCTGCACCGTCAAGCTCTCTTACCCACGTGCATTCAATAACCTGAATCGCATCTGAAAGCACCTGCGGACGTACTTCCGTTTCATCAAGCTCTTGGATCATGCTGTTTTCAAGCTTAAAATTACACTTTGGCATTTTTTCGGAAGGCTTATCCCCCGGCCAAGAAAGCTTAACTGCCTCTTTGAATGATGATGGCTTATCATCAATAAAATTCAAGGCACATTTACCGTTACGCAAAATGTTCTGCGCCGTATTTGATGAATTTCTGCAACAAAGGAGCATTGCATAATAATCCTTGCCTGCAACGTAATACGGCTGTACCAATGAATACGGCCCAAGATTTGTTGTTCCATCCTCGCACAACGTGCTTATAATTACCGTAGGCATGGGAAAAAACAACGAAGTCTGATAGAAGTTATCCACTATTCTGAGATCTTCAAAGCTACTCATATTGTATCTCCTTAAAATTTATAATTTGCAAAGAACTTGCTCTGCGTTTGTTTCGGGTTTTACTTTTGTTTGAGCATCAATAATGATGCCGTTTTCGTCTATTACGTAGGATGATCTTACAACCCCCATGCTCACTTTACCGTAAAGCTTCTTTTCCTGCCAAACGTCATATTTTTTTATTGCGTCAAGCTCTGGATCCGATGCAAGGATCAGCTTTAAGCCGTGCTTTTGAGCAAATTTCTCGTGGGATGAAACGCTGTCCTTACTGATTCCGACAACGACTGCGTTTTTGTCTGCAAACTCATTTGCAAGCTCCGAAAATGCTATAGCCTGCTTTGTGCATCCTGACGTATTGTCCTTTGAATAGAAAAACAGAACTACCTTTTTGCCCGCATAATCTGAGAGCTTAAATTCATTCTGATTTTGATCAAACAAAGTAAAATCAGGGGCTTTTTCACCAATTTTTAACATTTTGACCTCCATATTTTTGTTTGCCGTAATTATTTTTCGGCAATACAGTAATGTATTTTATCTTTATTATTTATCATTGTGATACTCACGTTGAACGCATCAGCAATTTTGTTTATTAATGATTCTTGGGTTGCATCACCGCTTGCGATCAATTTACCGTTTTGCATTAAAATAATGCTATCCGAGTATTTTAATGCAAGCTCAATATCATGAAGCACGCAGACAACGCCTTTGCCATTCTGCGCCAGATTCTTTAACAAGTTCATGATCTTGAATCGATTTGAAACGTCAAGATAAGTTGTTGGCTCGTCAAGCAGAATATAATCCGTATCCTGAGCTAACGCCATGGCTATGTACGCAGTCTGACGCATGCCTCCTGATAGAGTATGCAAAGGCTTATCGGATAAATCAGAAATTTTGACGGTTTCCATTGCTTTTTGAGCAATGCTTTTATCATTTTGAGTGTAACGCCTGGGATATGACAGATGCGGGAATCTGCCGTGCAAGACCATCTGCTCCACAGTCATATCAGGAATGGCTCTGCCCTGAGCAAGATAAGATACTCTTTTTGCAACGTCATTTCTTGTCATTAACGACGAGTCCTGCCCATCAATTATAATTTTACCGCAAAACAATGGAAGTATTCCTACGGACGCTTTTAAGAGCGTGCTTTTTCCGCATCCGTTTATACCAAGCACAGACGTTAGCCCACCCTTATCTACTGCAAGCGAAATATCATCAATAACCTTTAATTTACCGTAACCGGATGAGATGTTTTTTAATTCAAGCATTGCTGTGACCCCCTTTGCCCTTTATAAGAATAAATATAAAGAAAGGCGCACCAAGAAATGCCATAATTATTCCTACGGGTAATTCGTACGGTGAGAACACAACTCTTGCAAAAGTATCGCATAGAGTTACAAACGCGGCACCAACAAGCGCACAAAGAGGAATCAGATGCTTAGCTTGTGATGATGCAATTTTTCTTATTGCGTGTGGCACAAGCAGACCCACAAACGAAAGCAGTCCGCATATGCTCACAGCAGCCCCAGCCAAAAGCGCAGAAAGTATTAAAAATATCACTCGCATTATACCGGTATTCAGCCCCAAGCCTTTTGCATTATCGTCACCGAGCGTGAGCACGTCAAGCTCGTTTGACAAAGTATACAAAACAAATACTGCGATAAGAATTATAAAGCTTGCAGGTATCACCTTTGCATACGTTACAAACGAAAAATCGCCTATCTTAAAATCGTTGCTTATAATGCTTATTTCGGGAATAAACGTAACAACGGTATCGGATATTGCGCCAATAAACGCATTCAGCGCAACTCCGAGCAAAATTACAGTACCTTGAGATGCTCCCCATTTTTTTGCACCGAGGCTGACTGTCATTACTGTTAAAAACGCTCCCGCAAATGAAAAAAGCGACAGCTGTATTCCACCAATTATCCCGAATGCAGAGCAAAGCGTTACCGCAAGACCTGCGCCTGCATTGACACCGATCACACTCGGAGATGCAAGCTTATTTGCAAGCACGCATTGTATGACCGCGCCCGATACCGCAAGTGCCATGCCGCAAAACAAACTTGCAAGCACGCGCGGCGCACGCACGTATAACAAAATTCTGAAGTCAGGATCTTGATAATTTCCACTTGAGATCGCAGATATGATTCTAAAAACGTCAAGCTTTGTTGAGCCTATGATCATTCCAAAAACAACGGAGAATATCAATACTGCGACTGATATGATATAAATACTCGTAATTTTATTCTTTTGTAAGCTTTTCATATAATACTTCGTAGCTTTCAGCCCAGCGCGCATTAGGCTTTAAGTTAAACAGTTTTTTATCCATTACGTGCAATCTGTCATTCTTGATTGCGGAAAGAGTGCTCCATGCCGGGTTTTCATTAAACATATTCTGCAAGGTTTGTTTTGCCGCCTCGGTATCGTTACCCATTGTAACAACGAAAATATGGTGAGGATCTTCCCTTATAAGCACCTCTACGCTCAAATTTTCGAGCAGGGTTGAATCCCCGTCCGCAACGTTAACACAGCCAATATCCTTCAGCATCTCGCCAAGTATCGTTCCGTTGCTGCCCTTTGCCTTTACAAAGCTCGAAGCCGCGCGAAGAAGCAGTATCTTGCGTTCACTTTGTGCAATATCCAAGCTTTGATATTGTGATATGATATTATCGATCTTTGACTTAAGTGCAAGCCCGTTTTGCTCGTAGAGATCTTTTTTACCGGTAATATCCGTGCAAATATCAAGCATATGCAGATAATCGTCAAAATTGTCAACGTCAAAATAAGCAACGGCAATACCCATATTCTCCAAAGAATCCTTCATTTCAACGTTGGATGCAGTTGAAGCACTTGCAATAACAAAGTCCGGATCTGACGATATCAAAAGCTCAAGACTCGGCGAATGTGCACCGCCAATATTCACTGCGTTATCAAGCTCCAAGCCGAAATCTTCCCACGCATCCTCTGCAGCTGCACAGAGCTCGCCACCCGAAAGCATCCACACATCCGCAAAGCTGCCAATAAGCGCAGCAACTCGTTTGGGAGCTTTTGGGACGGTGACTTCTCGCGATAACGCATCATAAAACGTTATACTTTCAGCTTGAATGCCTTCCACAGTACAGGATGACGATATAGCAAGCAAATTCATCAGAAATACGATACAAAAAACTCTTATTAGTTTTGTATGCTTCATAAATATACCCCATATTGTTTTCAAATTGATTATATCACAAAGTATAGTATATTTCAAGGATAAATTAAATCAAATATAAAAAACTCCAAATCGGAATTCCGATTCAGAGTTTTGAGCTTTATTTTGAAATATCTTCTATCAGATGCTTTACAGCATCATTACCGTGATAGAATTCGTGCACACCGTCAAAAACGGTAAATTCGCACCAATCCATATCTACGTTTTCACACAGCTTCTTTAAGACATCATACTCCCTCTTTCCGTATTCAGAATTGAATATGGAATCGTTATCACCTATCTGTATGCGTATCTTTCTGGGGTAAATAAGACAAACTGTTTCGGCATCATGAAGCTTAGAAGCCGAATCAAACCATAACCAATCTGCCCAATCGTACTGATTTCTGTCAGTAAAGCTACACGATGCAATGCACGACCTGATCCTCGTATCGATCGCCGTGGTGAGAATGGTGTACTGACTGCCATACGAAAGGCCTACCATACCAAAACTTGTGTAACCCTTTGACTCAAAACAGTCGATTGCACGGATGATCGCATATACCTCAACAGCAAAAACTGAACTACCCATATGCTTCAGCTTCTTATCAATAGTGCTTCTGTCATATTTTGCACCAAAACGATCAACGTCCCAAAGCAGCAGCTGGGGCGCAAATACGTCAACGTCATATTTAAGTATCTCATCTACCATGCCGTTATAGTTTGCACTATCACCGTTTATAAATCCCGAAGCAAACTCCGGCGTACCGTATCCACCGTGTTGCGCTATTACCAAAGGTCTTTTTTGGGCATCATCGTGTGTAAAATAAATACCATTCAAAGTAAGCTCATCAAATATACTGATTCTTACTCGATAGATAGATATATCACCTTCATTACCAAGCTTTTGCATCACGATTTCAGGTACAACACGAGCAACAGCCTCATTCAACGGCCAACCCAACATATTTCTGAGCATATTTCTGAATCTTTCGGGCTCATTAAAAATTGACGATGCATTCTTGTGACGTTCTGCATCAAGCTTTGACGCGCGATTCTTTATTAATTCGTTTAATCCGTCAACGTATTCACATCTCGCAGATTCCCAAGCTTTGTTTTCTTCTCTGTATTGCATATTAACTCCACTATCATTCAAAATGAGGTGCAAGAATAGTATTTACTTTATCTGCAAGATCCTCAAAAGTTATATCCCTGCCCAATACGTCAGAATATTCAAAATCAACCTCATGCATCCACGGTCCGTTATAGCCAACCTCTATCAAAGTATTGATCAGTCTATCCCAATTGATCATTCCCGTACCGGGAAGCCAATGCTTTTCATCAACAAAATCATAGTCAGAAACGTGAGTTGTAACTATTCTCTTGCCTACCTTACGGATAAATTCAGTCGAATCTTCTTTAAGAAGATGGTTTGTGTCAAAGCACACCATAAGCTTATCATTCAAGCTTATGAGCTCCAATATTTCGTCCGAATTTCTACCCAAGCAAGTTCTTGGAAGGACCTCTACAGCTATTACAGAGCCGTATTCAGCCGCCATATCAGCAATATCACTCAGATTCTTCTTTGCAACGTTCAAAGCATATGTTCTTTCATCCGGATCGTTAGAGGAAACTCCGGTATGTACGATATAACGGTGAACACCAATGGCTGATGCTTTTTCTATGATAGTCCTGTATATTCCCATCGTGTAATCGTAAGATTCATTGCGGGACGGATCGCAGTCTCCACACGGAAGATGTACGGACACTATCTCTACCGAATGCTTATCAGCAAGCTCTTTAATTTTATTATAATCAAGCGACAAAAAGCGCTCAAGCGACATAGCAAGCTCCATTACCTGTATACCTGCCAAAGCATATTGAGCGAACAATTCATCATTCAGTTCCAAATGTTTAGATGATGATCCTATTTTATACATATTTCCTCCTTTATAAAAAATGCGGCGCAAGGATTTTATTAACATTGTCGATAAAATCGTTACAATTATATCTTCTGCCCAATTTTGACGAATAGTCGAAGCCAACCTCATATAACCAAGGACCGTCATAGCCAACGTCCTTCAGCGTTTCAATCAGCCTATCCCAATCAATCAAGCCTTCACCCGGCATCCAATGTCTTTCGTAAATAAAATCGTAATCAGATATATGTGTTGTTACAATTTTTTTACCGAATTTTCGAATAAAGTCCGATGAATCATTTCTGAAAATATGGTTGACGTCAAGGCATACCTTGAGCTTATCATTCACTCCCAGTAGCTCCGAAATCTCATCTATATCTCTACCTATACAGCCCCTTGGAAGTGTCTCAACGGCAATTACAGAGTTGAATTCTGCCGCATACTCCGCAAGAAGGTTCAACATTTTCTTAGCCGTCTTTAATCTTTTAAGCCTTGCCTCACTCGTCTCATTATCTTCATCAGAGCCTGCATGTGCCACAAAACGGTGTATTCCTGATTCAGACGCTTCTTTTATAACGTCCGTCAGAGTTTTTAATGTATAGTCAAAAACAGATTCATCTGCTATATCAGCACGATCGCACGGAAAATGTGCAGATATTATCTCAACACCATATTTATCAGAAAGCTCCTTATATTCTGCAAAGCTCAATGGCAAAGGCTCCCATTCCGACAATACAAGTTCCATTGCCTTAATACCTGCAGCGGCGTATTGCTTGAATAATTCTTCGTTAACTTCCTTCTTCTTTGTAGAGAGTCCTATCTTATACATTTCTTTCTCCATCGTCAAAATGCGGCAAAAGGATCTCTCTTGCATTATCAACAAAATCAGAGCAAACTATCCGTCTGCCCAATCTGCCCGATTCGTAGAAAGCAACCTCATACATCCAAGGACCATTATAACCTACCTCAAGCAAAGTATCAACCAGCTTATCCCAGTTGATCTTTCCTACTCCCGGCATCCAATGCTGCTCGTCAATAAAATTATAATCCGAAACGTGGGTAGTAACTATTCGTTTTCCAACATTTCTGATAAAATCAGTTGAATCCTCTTTAAGAAGATGATTTGTATCAAAGCACACCATGAGCTTGTTGTTTAAGCTGATAAGCTCAAGTATTTCTTGCGAATTCTTGCCCAGGCACGTCCTCGGAAGCACTTCAACAGCTATTACCGAATTATATTTTGCAGCAATATCAGCAAGCTCGCTGAGGCAGTTTTTTGCAGAAAACATTCTTTGCATTCTTTCTTCATCAGCAATTGGCTCAGTACTCGGGTGAACAACAAAACGTCGTATTCCTACCGATGATGCTCTTTTGATGATATCCTCGAAAACAGTCAACGTATAGTCATGTGCTTCAGCCTTAGAAACATCGCACCTACCGCAAGGTAAGTGGACGGACGCAATTTCTACAGAGTATTTGTCCGTTGTTGCTTTTAACTCACAAAAATCAAGCTCCTCAAGCTCCAATTGTGATATGGCAAGCTCCATAAGCTCTATGCCCGCCAATGAATACTGCCTGATAAGCTCCTCATTGAGTACTTTACCCTTGGTTGACAAACCTATTTTATACATATTATCTCCATTTTGGGCACGTGTAAAACTCACCCGCATTCTTATGCTGCAACAACCAACTGTACACCTCGGGGTTTGAGTAAACTTCATTCCATATTCCGTGACCCTTACCCTCAAAAATAGTTAATTTTGCATCATTTCCACCTGCAGCCTTAATTGCATTTACCATATTTATGGATTCCGATGCAAAGATCGCATCGTCACATTCTCCATGGAATGCCCATACACCGATATTTACAAGATTACCCGCCATACAATACATACCCGCACCGCAAATAGGCACTATCGCCGCAAAGTAATCGTGGTGCGCAATACCCATTTGCCACGTTGCAAAGCCGCCAAGGCTTGTGCCCATTGCATATATCCTTTGTTTGTCGCAAAACGGCATATATGCAATATAATCAACAAAACGCTCTAACGTTTGCATAAGCTCAAACCACGTTTCTCTGTAGCATTGCGGAGCAACGCAAACAAACGGAAAATCTTCTATATTCTCTGTTACAGAGAAGAATGAATTCCCCGTCACAAGCTCAATATCTTTTCCTACTGAGCCGCTGCCGTGAAAAAAGAACAACACGGGGCACTTATCACCATCTTTATAGTTTTTTGGATATCTGATCACGTACTGAAGATCTTCAAATTTGGATATTTCTAACATATCAAGCCTCCGTTGAAGGTGCGTTTGACGATACGACCTTTTTAATTCGCTTTTCGGTTTCCTCTCTTGTGAGCATCACGATCCTGCCACAAGTGGTACATTTTAATTTTATATCTGCACCCACGCGGAGTATCTCCCAATTCTTTCCTCCGCAAGGATGATTCTTTTTTGTTTCGACGATATCACCAACGTTTAATTGTATAAGCATTGTGACCTCCTGTAAAAAAAATAAGGTCTGCAAGCAAGCCTGCAGACCTTGGTAGTTGAATTATCTGTTAAGGATTGTTTCTTCTGTATCGTAGTCGAAGAAGTGGAGTCTGTTAACGTCGAATGCAACTGTGATCGTATCATCGCCTCTAACCTGAGTACGTGAGTCGCTCATTGCTGTGATGGACATACCTTCAATGTTCATGTAGAAGTATGTGTAAGCACCGAGGTTTTCAACAACGTCAACGTAAGCCTTTACGAGGTTCTCGTTAGCGTTTGCGAGATGCTGTTCGTCGTTGTGAATATCTTCAGGACGGATACCCATGATAACCTGTCTGCCGATATATCTTGTAAGATCTTTGAACTTACCCTTCTTGTAGTCGTTGAGGAGGATTCTGCCCTTTGTAAAGTCAGCGTAGATCTTACCGTCAACGTCTGTGATCATACAGGGGATGAAGTTCATCTGAGGTGAACCCATGAAGCCTGCTACGAACTGGTTATCCGGATAGTCGTAGAGGTTTTGAGGTGTATCAACCTGCTGCATGATACCATCCTTCATAACTACGATTCTGGAACCCATTGTCATAGCTTCTGTCTGGTCATGTGTAACGTATACGAATGTTGTCTGGAGTCTGTTGTGGAGCTTGATGATCTCAGTTCTCATCTGTACACGAAGCTTAGCGTCGAGGTTGGAGAGAGGTTCGTCCATAAGGAATACCTTAGGTTCACGAACGATAGCACGACCGAGAGCTACACGCTGAGACTGACCACCGGAGAGAGCCTTCGGCTTTCTTGCGAGAAGGTGCTCAATGTCAAGAATCTTAGAAGCTTCCTTAACACGTCTGTCGATCTCTGTCTTAGGAATCTTTCTGAGCTTAAGACCGAAAGCCATGTTTTCATAAACTGTCATATGAGGATACAAAGCGTAGTTCTGGAAAACCATCGCGATATCTCTATCCTTAGGAGCAACGTCATTAACAAGACGGTCACCTATGTAAAGTTCACCCTGTGTGATTTCTTCAAGACCTGCGATCATTCTGAGTGTTGTAGACTTACCGCAACCTGAAGGACCAACGAGTACTACGAACTCTTTATCTCTGATGTAGAGATTGAGATCATTAACTGCTTTTACTTCGCCGTGATATACCTTGTATATACCTTTAAGTGTTAAACTAGCCATGTTTAACTTACCTCCTGAAATCATCATATAATATTTGCATACTATATCTATTTGTTAATGTAATTATAAACTATATGAAGCAAAAAGTCTATTGACAATTTTACCAAAAATCATCGAATTATTTTATTAGAAATATACAAAATCTACATATTGTTGCATTATGGCAGTATTGCAGCCTCTAAATTACACATTATGTAAAAGTCACTATTCTCCTCTTTGTCGGAAAAATAGAGCGAATACGTAGGAAAAGCCGTATATGGGCTTATGCATATAACGCTTTGAGGAACGCTATCAAGCGACGTAGAGATCATATATCCGTCAACCCCGCCAAAGGCACTTTGTGATTCAACCTTATGATAATACTTTTTACCGCCGTGGTCTGTTTCAAGTTCAACTCCGACCTCAAATTTATCAAACTTGGCAACAACTATATTATACACGCTTGCAGCCTCGAACGGAGTTACAAGAGCCTCAAAAACCATTGCAGTGATCGGGTTTTCGGAGCAAAATTCGCCAAACTTATTGAAGAACTTTGTATTTTCACCGAAATATCCGCCCTTGAACGTTTCCTTGCCTATAGTAAATTTCCAAGCAAACCTGAGCCCTGCAGGTGCCTTGCCGCTGACGGAGAATTCAAGCTTTCCGTTGACGTAGTACTCACCCGTAAATATTTCAAACGCATATCTGTAAGATTCCCCCGAAGCAAAGCTCAACGGACGCCACGCTTTGAACAGCGCAGGAACGTCGTCAAATGCGGTTATGGTTTTACTTGTACTGTTTGTCGATGTAATGCTTACAAGCCTTCCACAGCCCGTAAAAAGCATCAAAATGCACATTGCAATAAGCAGTATCCTGAATCTTTTCATTTTTATCATGATCAAAGCAATACTATGCCGTTTTCTTTGCAGATATTGACAGTATCGTCATCCCAAACCGAAACCTGAACTTCACCTATGTGAGCCTTCTGCAACCATACCATACACATACGTGACTGACCGATACCTCCACCCATTGAAAGAGGCAATTCGTTATTGAGAAGCATCTTATGGAAATCAAGCTGCTTTCTGTCGTTACATCCCGCCTTTTCAAGCTGGTACTCAAGAGCTTCGGCATCAACTCTTATTCCCATTGACGAAACCTCTATTGCGCAATCGAGTGCATCGTGCCATATCATAATATCGCAGTTGAGATGCCAATCATCATAGTCGGGCGCTCTGCCGTCATGCTTGTTTCCCGATCTCAAGGTGTCACCAATCTGCATTATGCACGCCGTGCGGTGCTCTCTTGTGTATGCGTTTTCTCTCTGCTTTGAAGTAAGCTCAGGATACATATCCTCAAGCTCCTGCGTTGTAACAAAGCTTACATCGCGAGTGAGCCTTGTATTGATGCGGGGATATATATTCTTTAAGCTGTCAAAGGTATTGCAAATAGCATCAACGATTGATCGGACTGTATCTTTAAGATAATCGATATTTCGCATATCACGATCTATGACCTTTTCCCAGTCCCACTGATCAACGTATATTGAATGAAGATTATCCATCTCCTCATCCCTGCGGATGGCGTTCATGTCCGTATAAAGGCCCTCGCCAACGCTGAAGCCGTATTTATGCAGAGCCATTCTTTTCCACTTAGCAAGCGAATGTACTACCTCTGCAACAGCACCGTTTTCGGCAATGTCAAAGGTTACGGGGCGTTCAAAGCCGTTAAGGTTATCGTTAAGACCGGTCTTGGGCTCTACAAACAAAGGCGCAGAAACACGCTTTAAGTTAAGAGCCTGTGAAAGCTCCTTTTCAAACGTGCGCTTAAGATAACCGATGGCAGTCTGAGTTTCATATATCGTAAGCGTTGACTTATAATTCTTTGGTTGAATAAATTTACTCATTAAAAAATTTCCTTAATGTATTAATAACTTTATAATTATACACAACAATGCAGTTTTTGTCAACAAATTATTTCAGATCGATAATAGCAAGCTCCGGACGGTTGAACAGCCTCGGGAGCTTTATGGATTGCTTATCAAGACCTCTGCTGACTATCATTGTAAGATCTCCGGTCTGATACATACCCGCCGCATACTTTGGGAATAAGCCTTGATTCGGCGCATACAGACCGTTGATAATATAGGGTATTCTGAACTGACCGCCGTGAGCGTGGCCCGAAAGCACAAGATCAAAATCGTATCTCGCGTATTCGTCGATCATTTCGGGTCTGTGTGACAAAAGCACCGTATAGTAACCATTATTGGATTCTTTACTTACAGCTTCAAGCTGAGCATATGCAGTATCGTAGCTGTAAACAGGATCGTCTATTCCGCAGATATTGAGTTTTTGACCTTTAACTGATACCGTGGAGCATTTACCGTCAAGCACCATGATACCTACCGATGCTACAAACGCCTTTAATTCTTCAACGTCCTCACTCCAATACTCGTGGTTACCCGTAACGTAATAACACTGATACATTGCAGATATAGACTGCAAAAACGCTTTTGCCTCATCATGAGGAATCTCGCTGTCAAATATATCGCCACCCAAAAGAACAATATCAGGAGATTGCTTTGAAATGGCATCAATAACCTTTGAGCCACCTTTGCCGTAATTGTTCGAATGAAAGTCAGTCACCAGCGCAAGCCTTATGGGCGTGCTTATCTGATCCGATTCAATGGTATAATTTGTAGTTTGCAGTCTTCTGTCAAACGCAAGTAGGATAAGCACCGCAACTATGATCAAAGAAATCGTCAATATTATCTTTTTTCTGTTATTCATTATACCAAGTACCTCCTGCCGGTATCTTAACGATTGTGCCTGGCTCAGAAATGCATATCCAAACATCAGTTGCTGTAGGATTATGTATCATATTCTCATCCACGGAGAACTGAAGACTGTTAAAGCACTGAACATAGTCGTAATACTCTATATTGGTACAATACCAAATGTCATCTCTGTTTCCTAATTTTTCAGCAAAATTTTCTATTCTGTCCCAATTATTATCGTGCTCAAATTCAAAAGTATGACCCCAAACGTAGAATAAAGCAGGATCCGCATCGCCCCTTACATGCCTTGCAAGGAACTTTTCCGCAAGACCGTCTATATCACCGTTGTGGTGAGTGGTAGGCTTCCACGCGAGCCAATCAGGGTAAGGATCAAAGTCGTTAGTCTGATGGCATACTCTTGAATAGCAGATACCGCAAGTCTTTACCGCTTCGATAACTTGTTCATTATAAGATCCGTAAGGATATGCCATTCCGCGCACGATGACACCGAATTCCTTTTCAAGACGACGACGGTCGTTGAGTGTTTCATTCAGCATCGAAGGAAAGCTTAATCTTTCCATGTGAGGATGATTGTAGCCGTGACACGCAACCTCGTGGTTTGAACCTATCAAAGCTTCTTTAACTATACGCATTCTTTCCTTTACATGATCCTCCGGAAGGTCAAACAGCATACTCATTATATTGAAGGTACACTTCATACCATATTTGTCGAGTATATCTACCAATCTTTTATCAGACGCACAGCCGTCATCATAACTGAAGGTAAGTGCCTTTGAAACGCCGTTTGGGTATCTCATAATAAATTCCATCATAAAAAATTCTCCTTAACTGTAACTATTCTATTTGTTTTTCATACCCTGTTATTGAAAGCGGTTCGACCGCTGAATATCAAAACAGGGAGATATTAATATGTGTTTTTCTAATTTATTTGGTAATGACAACGACAGCACAAGCCTTTTATTCTTCTTTTTGCTTCTCGTGGTACTCTTTATGAACTGCGATGCATTCGGTGATGACAACGACAGCTTGTTATTCTTCTTCTTACTTCTTGTAGTTCTTTTCTGCGGCTACGGCAACAACGGTTGCGGTTGCGGTCGCGAAATTGACGACGGTTGCGGTTGTGGTTGCGGTTGCGGTCGCTGATCATAAAAGCTGATGGGATC
>SVGF01000055.1 GCA_015056475.1 Clostridiales bacterium | reverse complement strand
GAAAAATACAGGAGGAACTGTTATGGCGAATATAGAGCCGGATGAATCGATGCAGATGGTGCAGACAGACCGTTCCTGTCAGATTCTGCTGGTGAGCAGTGAAATGCTGATTCGTTTCATGATCCAGAATTTTTTTCGCAATTCCGATATAACAGTATATACGGCAGTCAATGTGAGGGAAGGCGTGGAAATTTTCGGTACCGGAAAATTTGATGCGGTAGTGGCGGAAATAAGCAGCTATCAGCTTGAAACGATTGATACTTTCAAGCCTGTAATTGCCTCTGTTTTGAACGTTACACCCGACCATCTTGCCCGTCACGGCAGTATGGAGGCTTATACACAAGCAAAATTTGACTGCTTTAAGAATATGGATAATGCTTGCGTCGTTCTTAATGCGGATAACGCTATAACTGCAAATGCAAACGTCGGCACGAACAAGCCGTATTATTTCAGCATACAAAAGATTCTCAATGAGGGAGCTTGGCTTGAGGGCGGCGATCTTGTTTTGTGCGTAAACGGAGTAAGGGAGCATATCTGTAAGGCTTCTGAATTAAAAATACTTGGCTCTCACAATATAGAAAACGCACTTGCGGCTTCGCTCTTAGCAAAGCTATACGGCGCAAATATAAAAGCAATAAGAGATACACTCATCAATTTTTACGGCGTTGAGCACAGAATTGAGTATTCCGGAGAGGTAAACGGAATAAAATTCTACAACGACTCAAAGGGTACCAACTGCGATTCAACAATAAAGGCTATTGATGCAATGCCGTCAAAAACTGCACTTATCCTCGGCGGATACGATAAGGGCGGAACCTTTGATGAGCTGTTTGAACACATCGACGAAAGGATCAAGGCTATAACCGTTATTGGCGAAACAGCCGATCTGATAATAAAGACTGCCGAAAAATTCGGTTACAAAAATATCATAAGATGTCAGACGTTTGAAGAATCCATCCGCAAGGCGTTCCTTGAATGCGAAAATGGAGATAACGTACTGCTCTCCCCCGCGTGCGCAAGCTGGGATATGTTCGATAATTTTGAACAGCGCGGTGAGATATTCAAAGACATCGTAAAGCAGATAATAAACGAAAATAAATAATAAACAGAGGAATTTTGTATGAAAAAGCACGTCGCAGATTACTGGATATTAATTTTGGCTGTGGGGTTAAGCGCATTCGGTATCATTATGATACAGAGTGCAAGTTTCTACGCCACGATGAATACTATATCCGGCCCATACTACTATGCACAAAGCCAACTTGAAAAGGGACTTCTGGGCGTTGCCGCTATGATATTCCTTTGGAATTTTAACTATACGTACATCAAGAGATTCCACGTAGGCCTGATATCGTGGTTAGTTTGTCTGGGATTGCTTGGTGCCGTTCTTCTTATCGGTTCAGGTGCTCACGGTGCTCAAAGATGGCTCTCATTCGGTAGCTTCAGTATTCAGCCGTCCGATATTGCAAAGCTCAGTATAGTAATACTTTTGGCAGATATGTTCTCAAGACAGTTGAACAACATATACAAAATAGGTTGGCTTATTGCCGCAGTAGGCTTTACCGGAATATTCTGCGTACTCATAATGATGCAGCCAAACCTCAGTACAACCATCTGTCTTTTGCTTATTATGTTTGCAATAATGTTTGCCGCAGGTCTTCGCTGGCAATGGATAGCATTTGCAGGCGTCGGAGTGGTTTTGCTCGGCATAGTATTGATTGCCGCAGCACCTTACAGAATCCGCAGACTTGAAGCATTCTTGAATCCGTGGCTTGAACCTCTCGGCTCCGGTTATCAGCTTATTCAGTCGCTCTACGCCATTGGCTCGGGCGGATTTATGGGAGTTGGTATAGGTCAGAGCATGCAAAAGCTTTTATACATACCCTTTGCTGAAAGTGACTTTATTTTTGCTATCGTTGCAGAGGAGATCGGATTTGTTGGATGCATAATACTCTTTGGCGCGTATTGCTTGCTTATATGGAGAGGAATATTGGTTGCACAGAGATCCACCGATCCTTTTGCAATTCTGCTTGCCACGGGCATAACTTCAATGATAGCAATACAGACCATTATTAATTTGTGCGTTGTTACGGGCGCTATTCCTCCTACAGGTATTCCGTTGCCGTTTATAAGCTACGGAGGTACATCGCTGATAGTAATGCTCGCATCGGTGGGAATATTGCTGAATCTGTCGCAATACACCGAGCTTCCTCCGCAAAGACGTATGCTTAAATATAAGCTTAAAAAAGACAGCATCTGGCACAACAACTGATGTAACAATTTCAACACCGCGCTAATACTCTGTAATATAAAATAAACACGAGGTGTTGAATATGAACGCTATCAATATTAACGGCGGCACTCCGCTTTACGGTGAAATGATCGTTGGCGGCTCAAAGAATGCTATTCTTCCAATACTTGCCGCGTGTATACTGACTGATGAAAAGGTAACCGTAACAAACGTCCCCAAAATTACGGACGTTGACGATATGTTATACATAATGAGGGACCTTGGCGTAAAGGCAACCTCAAGCGGTCATTCATTGACTATTGATTGCAGCAATATATGCAATTACAGGATCTCAAACCAACACGTTGGGAAGATACGCTCATCCGTAATACTTTTAGGCGCGGTGATCGCAAGATTTTCATGCGCAATTATGGCTCATCCCGGTGGGTGCGACATAGGCGCAAGACCTATTGACATGCATCTTGATGCATTCAGACAAATGGGTGTTGAGATACGCTACGAAAACGATTGTTGGCTTTGTAATACAAACAAGCTTAAGGGAACAAGCATTGCTCTGCCCTTCCCCAGCGTTGGCGCGACTGAAAACATAATACTCGCTGCCGCTATGGCAAACGGCGAAACGATAATAACGAATGCCGCACGCGAGCCCGAGATAGTTGCACTTCAGGATATTATCAATCTTATGGGAGGCGACGTTAAAGGCGCGGGAACAAGCACTATCCGCATAATCGGCAAAAAGCGTTATCATGGATGTGAATACACTCTTATTCCCGACAGAATAGTTGCAGGCACTTATATGCTCGCTGCTTGCGCAACGGGCGGTGACGTACTTATAAAAAATGCTGTTCCCTCTCACAACGCGTTGCTTATAGATCACATAAAGAGAATGGGCGCGGATTGCAACGTTTTATCCGATAATTCTGTAAGGGTACATAAATCAAAGCGTCTTTGCGCGATAGATTACGTAAACACTCTGCCATTCCCAGGGTTTCCGACCGATCTTCAGCCTCAGCTTATGTCTGTTTTATGCCTTGCTAACGGAAGATCCGTAATTCGCGAAAGCATATATGAAAGCAGATTCAAGGCGGCACAATCGCTTTGCAGTCTTGGCGCGGATATTAAGGTCACTTCAAACGACACCGACGGGCACTACGCGGTAATAAACGGCGTTAACGATCTTAAAGGCGCTGAAATTTTCGGCACGGACCTCAGATGCAATGCGGCACTTGTAATTGCAGGACTTGCGGCTCACGGAAACACAAGAATAAACAATGCTCACTTTATTTCAAGGGGCTATGAGGATATTGTCGGTGCGTTTTTGAACGTCGGAGCCGATATCAGCGAATGCTGAAAAACCCACTTTAACCAAGGAGGACTGTTATAAAATGAAATCAAGACTTATTCCGCTTATACTCATAGGAATTCTGGCGGTGGTCCTTTTGGGACTCGGAATTGTAAAGGGCAATCTTTTTACGGTAAAGGATATTGTTATAGAAAGTCAAACCGTAACTGATGACGATATCGATGCAATTCTTGAGATAGTTGGTATCAACTACTCCGACAGTATGCTTTCCATCGACTCCGAAAAGGCTTGTGAGGTGCTTGGTCTTTCGGGCACTTACAGCTGTGACGCTATCACTTTGGTTTACCCTTCAACAGTTAAGATCCACGTTGAAAAGAGAATTCCTCATGCAGTAGTAGAATCCGAGCACGTTTTTATTCTCATAGACAACGAATGCAACGTTATAAGCACGGCTCAAAGCTACGATGATTACAATCTGCCCACGTTTACAGGTGTAAGAATTGCACAGTATTCTTACGGAACTTGCCTTGAAACAAAGGATCCGTACCAAAAAAATCTTATGCTTTCAATTATGGAAACGCTTTATTCACAGTCAACGGTTGGGCTTGTAAGCGTTGTATCGCTTGAAGATCCGTCAAACATGTATATAATAACCTCAACAGGCAAAAAATTGCAGTTGAATGAAGCCGCAGACGTTGCCGCAAAGCTTTCTCATCTGGCAACGGATGAATTGCAGGAGCTTATATTCTCTGACGAGGAATTCACGATCACACTTTATAAAAACAGCTTTGTAATATCATAAACGATAAATATTAGCCAAAGGAGCAACCCATGAAAATATTGTTGACAGGCGGTGGCACGCAAGGTCACGTAAGCGGAAATATGGCACTCGTCCCCACTCTTAAAGAAAAAGGAGTGACTATCGATTACGTTGGTACTGCAAAGGGCATGGAGCGATCGATCGTTGCGCAGGACGAATACATAAAATATCATATCATCCCCGCAGGCAAATTCAACAGATCGTTCACGTGGAGAAATTTCAGAAATGCATTCCGCGTTGTTAAGGGAATCTCCCAAGCTAAAAAGCTTATTCGCGAGATCAAGCCCGATATTGTATTCTCAAAGGGTGGATTTGTTACAGTGCCTGTGGTTATAGCGGCAAAAAAGAGTAACGTCCCTGTTATTATTCACGAATCCGACTTTACACCGGGGCTTGCAAACAAGATCTCATCAAGATACGCAGATAAGATCTGTACCACATTCCCCGAGACCGTTGGGTATTTCAATTCAGACAAGGCTGTATGCACCGGCTCACCCATAAGAGGTGAGATATTTACAGGTAGCAGGGAGCTTGGATATAAGCTCTGCGGTTTTACTCAGCAAAAGCCCACCATTATGGTTATGGGCGGAAGCTCCGGCGCATTGGCACTGAATCAGCTTACAAGAGCCGTTCTGAGCGATATTTTACCCAAGTATAACGTAATACACATTTGTGGTAAGGACGGCACAGACCCCAAATACGAGGGTATTAATGGTTATAAGCAATTCGGCTACGTTTCGGGTGAGCTTCGCCATCTTTTTGCTGCGACTGATATAACTTTGTCAAGATCAGGCTCCAATGCGATATTTGAATTCCTTGCATTGAAGATCCCAATGCTTCTGGTTCCGCTTCCCAAGGGCAACAGTCGAGGCGACCAGATAGTAAATGCCCAGTCTTTTGAAAAGAGCGGATTTGCAACAGTTTGCCGGCAGGAGGATCTTACGCCCGAATTGCTCGTGCAAAAGCTTGATGAGCTTTACAAAATGCGTGATAAGATAAAGGCAAATATGGAGGGTTCTGCCCTGCTCAACGGCACTAACACCATTCTTGAGCTTATATTCGGTATGGCAAAAGTATAAAATATGAATTCATTATACATTCAGCAAATTGATTTAAGAGTTGATCTCCCCAGCAATGAGTATTACTCTGAAATAGGGGCAGTAAAGCATATTTTGAAAAATGGTGCTCTGGAATTATCCTGCCCCGTTACCTTTTTTATGGGTGAAAACGGAAGCGGTAAATCCACGCTTATAGAAGCCATAGCCGTTGCTTACGGATTTAACCCCGAGGGCGGCACGGGGAATTTCAATTTTGAAACGAGAAGCTCACATTCAGAGCTTTTCAGATATATAAAGCTTATAAAGGGATACAAACGCCCCGAAAACAGATTCTTTTTGCGCGCAGAAAGCTTTTATAACGTTGCTACAAATATCGATGAGCTTGACAGCGATCCGTATGCATCGTTTGCACCGCCTATAAAAAACAGCTACGGCGGAGTGTCCCTGCACGAAAAATCGCACGGCGAAAGCTTTTTGACACTCGCAGAAAACAGATTCGGCAAAAACGGGCTCTACATACTTGACGAGCCCGAAGCCGCACTTTCGCCAACAGGAATCTTACGGCTAATGGTGAGGATGGATGAATTGGTAAAGCAAGGCAGTCAATTTATTATTTCAACTCATTCTCCTATATTGAGTGCATTTCCGAATGCGGATATTTTTGAATTGTCGGATGACGGAATTACGCCCGTTCAATACAAGCAGACTTCACACTATATCATCACAAAAAGGTTTCTGGATGATCCGGACGGGATGCTGAAGTATATGCTTGATGCTGATGAATAATTATTTTTATTTGATAAAAGCTATTGACAAATAAATAAAATCGTGGTATAATATACACGTTTTGGAGAGATGTTCGAGTGGTTTATGGAGCTGGTCTTGAAAACCAGTGATGTCGCAAGGCACCGGGGGTTCGAATCCCTCTCTCTCCGCCATACTTAAGGAGAAATACCCAAGAGGCCGAAGGGGCTCCCCTGCTAAGGGAGTAGTGTGCGAATAGTGCAGCGAGAGTTCAAATCTCTCTTTCTCCGCCAAAAAGAAACGACAATTTTCGACAGAAGATTGTCGTTTCTTTTTGTTCTTTTCACTTTTCTCTTTTCGTTCTTCTCTCTTCTCTAAAATTGTCGTTTCCAGATAAAAGATAAGAGAGAAAAGAGAAGAGAAAAGGTAGCTTTGCTCCGCAAAGCATTGATTTGTATAACGAATTATGATATAATAATCGCAAGTATGGTACAAACTTCGTTTGTTCAAATGCGATTATTGAAACTTTTGAGGTAGAAATGCGGATAACGCATTTCATTATGTTATAATAATCGCAAGCATGGTACAAACTTCGTTTGTTCAAATGCGATTATTGAAACATTTAAGGTAGAAATGCGGATAGCGCATTTCATTATGATATAATACATTTAGAGGTGATGATGAATGAACAGTCCTTTACTCGATAAATCTCTCGATTTTGCAACACAAATCGTATTGTTTTATGAAGAGTTTTCTAAATCAAAAAAAGATACAACTATCGCCAAACAATTGCTTCGCTCTGCAACAAGCATAGGTGCAAATATAAACGAAGCAGTTTACGGTAACAGCAAAGCGGATTTTATATCCAAACTCCATATTTCTCTTAAAGAAACCGGTGAAAGTATTTATTGGCTTACGCTTCTGAAAAGAACAAGTTTGATGGAATATAACTATGATGAACTCATTTTTCTTGCTGAAGAAATTAAGAGGATGCTGATTGCATCGCTTAATACCGCAAAAGAAAACAAATGAAGATTCTTTTCACTGCCTTCAAAGGCGTTCACAACACTTCTTTTCAGTTAGTAGATCAAACGGCAGCGAATCATATTTTATTAACTAATAGTTTTCAAGGCTTGGAAAAAGACATTTCATTTGTCGGCGGCGATTATAGCATAGTGTATATGTTTGGCGTCGATAAAGAACTGATCGATAAAGTCAGAATCGAAAAGTGTGCAAAGTACAATGCCGAAACGGTGTGCACAGATTTTGATATACATTATTTGGAAACGATGCTTGGGAACGTAGGCGTCTCTTTCTCCGCCAGAAAAACCGACTTGTTTCGACAAGTCGGTTTTTCAACTAAATCCACCCTTGCGGGTGGGTGAAATCCAACTTCGTTGGGTGAAATCCGCCTCGACGGCGGATGGGTGGATTTAATTTCATCTGAGGCGTAGCCGAAGATTTCATCTGCATAGCAGATATCATCCGTGCTTGCACGGATTTCATTTTCCGTAAGAGTTCGAATTCATACGCAAAAACAGCAAAAATATCTTTTTCGTAGCCCATAGACAACAAAAACGCACTTTTGTCTTCCAAGACAAAGGTGCGTTTTTTGTTTATCCATTGCTCTGCGTAGGACCTCGATATCCGTAAGAGGCTTTGTGCGGAGCTGATTTTGTTTGACTTCATCTTTTTGGGTATTGACAGAATCGTTTTTTTGTGGTACATTATTGTCAAATGAGGCATTGGGCACCCAACTGAGGACACCATTGAGTGAGCCGACGGGAGGCGATGCCTTTATTTTTTTATTCTGTAGTTGAAGCTTTGCCGAATATAGAGTCGATTTCACGGTAGATATCTTCGGGGAATTCGTGGTTTTGTTTCTAGTGTTTTTTAATTTGATCTGCAATTTACAAATAATCTGATTGCTTTGCAAACAAAAAGGCGTTGTATCTGACCGACACAACGCTTTTTATTTTTATCATATTTCACTATTTTTCTTAGACTTAAAAATAGTCTTTCTTTCCTGCACAACGTAAAAGCTTGTCCAGAAAACTGCTATAAAAAGGATATACAAAGCTATAAACAAGCCGTAATCCATGTTAAACAATTCTACGATATCGTTTCCGGGTAAATAATACAGAGGGTCTTTTTCTATTTTAAGAATCCACGTTTCGATTGCACCGTAAATATATACACTGCCAAGGCATATAAGTTCTTTCCACATAGTGTTGAATTTGAAATCAGTAAACTTAAGTGTAATAAAAAGCACGGCAGAAACCAACAGCAATGCATGAACTACTATTGAGTAGAGGTCATCAAACAAAACGTACTTATATATAAATCCAGCGCCCGGATATGCAAAGAAAACCATCGTACACAAAATTGAAGTTATTGCCGCAAAATTATAGAAGAATTTTTTATTTACCATCATCGCAGCTATCACCATCCAACAAGAAATGGCACACCACGGACGAGGCAGCACTATTTTAAGGAACGACGTTAATTCAAAATTCTCCATTGTCAATATGCCGATAACCCTGCGAACTACGCCGAAAAACAGTATTGTTGTGACCATCACCCACAACACAGCCCGCTTTTGCTTGATCAAGTTTGCTCTTGAGCCTCTGAAATACAAAGAAACAGCAACTATCAATAGCACACAAGCCACCAAAACGGATACGTGAAGCGGACCCCATTCTCCGTTTATGCGAGGATTCTCGTACGTACTAAACAACCATTCATAAAAGCTCATAAAAAATCTCCTTTATTTATTCATTTACATTATACCACTTTTTTCTAAAAAATCAACCATTTTATATTTAAATAATTTATTGCCCATCTCCTAAAAAGAAGATGGGCAATACTGTAAGGTTAATATTATTTGATTATTTTGAACAATCTGCCGTCGCCTGCTGCAATCTCAATGCTGTCGGAATCAAGGCTCTGCCAGTTACCTTCGTCGTCAAGCATAAGAAGCTGACTTTCGGTATCTATTGTAACGGTTACAGGTGCTGTATAATCTGAATTTGAGATCATCATGAGGTCATCCTCAAAGAATCCAACCGTAACACCAAGATCATTGCTTGTTGTAACTGCATTGATTGTGTTGTATGACTCAAACATGTTAAACTCATTTGTTTTATCCGTACCGGGATAACACTTTGTATGGAACACCTCAAGAGAGAGCTTATCTACGAGCACGTCGCCAATAACTCTGAGCTTTTTGTTAACGTACTGAGCATTGTAGTAAGCGTCGGTCTTCTTGCCGTTATCATCAAGCATGCCCTCGTTAAAATACCAGCCCCAGCCGTCACCGGGGGTTGTATACGTGAAGTACGAAACCGCACATCCACCGTACGCCAAAACCGTCATACCTTCCCAAAGGAGCTCCTCCTTGGTGAGCTTTCTGTATCCCCAAATAGTCTCACCTGTAGCTTCGTCATACTGTCCATGGTCAACCAAGAGAACTATCGCCATATATCTTGCGTCGTACTTTAATGCAGCATCTCTTGCAAGCTTGATATTATAAGTAAACGTTTCGGCATTGTCATAGATTGCACCTTTATTATCAATATAGAGAGTGTATCTGTCGTAACTGATAAGGTCAGTGTATATCTGCTCCATAGCCTTTAAGTAATAATTATCCTCACTATTATTCTGCGGGAAGTGATTGATATATGGAGTTCTTGCAGGGTCGAGTTCCTTCAAAAGTCTGCTTATCTGTCCAAGATGCTTAAACATCACGTCGCTGGGTTCATCACAAATGTAGTAATTAACAAGTGCAGGGTAATCCTTATAATCATTTACAACTGCCTTGATATCCTCCTCCCAGCCCTCCGGAAGCTCGTAATCCTCTGTTGCCTGATAATTTACATACTTAGAAATTCTTGAGTCACCCACAGAGCAACTGTAACCCTTTTCTGAGCAATATTCGAGAATCTTTTTATTTAATTCGGGTGAAAAAGCGATATCAATTTTGTTTATACCCGCTGCAATATTCTCATCTATTCTCCAATAGCTGATTGTACCGTCAGCTTTGACAACGAAGTTTTGTCCATGGTACTGTGTGATAGTATATATATCTCTGTTAGCATCAATTCCCTCAACAAGCTGTGAATCGGATGCAATTACAACTGAACTACTCTCGGCACTTCCTGTAGCTGTATTGTACTTCACCATGTGATTCATGAAAGCATTTATTGCAGGGCTATCGCCGTAGCTCATGCTGTTTGTGCCGAGATATACCTTTGAGCCAACGACCTTAACAAGCACGTTTTCGTCATCAGTCTGCGCCAAAAGCTGAGCCGCAGCAGCATCACCGCTCTTTGAAAGCACGATTGCAGCGTCGTAATTATCCGCACTGTCAGTAACCACAAGGATATCTTTACCTGTTGCTTCCTTTATAAGCTTTGAAAGACGTCTTGCGGCATACTGATAATTTTCGGCTGTAACAATAACAAAATCCTTGATATCCTTGCCGCCTATGGTCAATGAGCTTATGGGGTATTCATGCACGTATCTGTAATCGTTGTCAGTAGTGATATCCAAGCGTTCAGCCTCCTTTTTGAGGTAATCGTCACGGAACTTTTTGATAGCAAGCTCAAGGAAATAATCATCCTTACCTGCTATAACAAGCTTGTTGTTTACAACTTCAACAGCCCAGTCCTTATCTCCGAGAGAATTGATAACCGTTTTGTATTCATCTCTGTCGCACTCGCCGACAATGATCTCAAACTCATTAGCTGATGACTTTGAAAGTGTAAGCTTTTCACCTGCATACAAAAGCACGTCCGCAATCAATTCCTCTGTCTTTTCGCTGTCAAGCTGAGTGCAGAGAGTATAATCCTTGATATAATTTCCGTTTATATACAATCTGTCAACCACAGAATCACGTTCATACGTATAATCTATCTGTGTAAGCGCCTTACAGCCTTCAACAGTATTCATATCGGATGCCAACAGATTATCAACGCAATAATTAACCGCATTGGTGATAGCCTCGTTTGAGCCACCGACAATAACGAGCTTTGTGCCAACGTATTTTATGATATAATCGTAATACTTAAGATCGTCGCGATAGACTTCGGCAGTTTCTTTTCTGTTTGTGTTGCCGATGAGTATCTCGTGAGTTTCCTCAATATAGCCCTCATCCTCATTGAGATAATCGTCCATTGAGAATATCATTGAGCCTGCGTTATTTACCGCACCAAAGCAGAATGCTTCAGCTGCAAGCTTAACGTCTACCGGGTCACCCAATTTGATTTCGGGATAAATTACTGTAAAATCACCTAACACGAGGTCCGGCTTGGGAGTCGGCTCGGGTGTGGGGGTGGGGGTTGGTTGTACTGTTGGCTCGGGTGTTTTGGTCGGGTCTGCACTTGGTGATGCAGTTGGTGTTGTGCCGCACGCCGCAATAGACAACAGCATAATGATTGAAAGAATCAATGCAATTATTCTTTTCATATTGGATCTCCTTTGATCTGTGATACACATTACAAAAATGCATTGTCAGCATTTTGTAATTTAATTATATCACAAATATAAAAATATTTCATTAGTTTTTTATATTTTTAGTAAATATTATATAAAATTGATCCGCTGACAGCTAAGCAAAAGCAAGTTTAATTATACTCAACAATTTTAGCACTGCTTAAATTCCAATTCACGATCACTCTCTTGATATTATTAAAAAATATGGTACAATATAATTACAAAATGCATTTTGAATATAAAATATTAAATGAGAGGTACAAAATGAATATAGGTACTGTAATTAAAAAATATCGAAATAAAAGAGATCTAACACAAGAACAGCTTGCGGAATACCTTAACGTATCCGTTTCTGCAGTTTCGCAATGGGAAAGCTCAAAAACATTACCGGATATATCAACTCTGCCGGTTATAGCAAGCTTTTTTGAGATAACTTTGGACGAATTGTTTGACAGAAGCCAAAACGAGAAAGAAAAAGCAATAGAGGAATACGATAAGCTTTCTGTTGAATACTCAAACCAAGGTAACGTTGCAAAAGGACTTGAGCTTTGGAGACAAGCAACGCAAAAATATCCCGGTGATTATCATTGTTTGAATAAGCTTGCATATTTCCTGCTTCAAACACTATACTGCGGTTGGGACGAAAACGAAATTGAAGGCAATGCAAAAGAATGCGTGGCTATATCAGAGCGCATTTTAAGGGACTGCACAGATAACGACACCCGTAATTCCGCAATACAGCGCTTGGTTTACGTTTACTCCTTCACAGGAACTTCTCTTGCTAACGAGGAAAAGGCTGTTGAATATGCAAATATGGCAGGCAGCATCCACATTTCCAGAGAGAGTCTGCTTGAAAGCGCTTATTTTACCGAAGAAAGTAAGGAAAAGAAGCTTTATACCAAGCATAGAAACATACTCACTCTCATTGATGATCTTACTATGCGTATGTACTACTCGGAGTATGAGAGCACAGAGGACAAAATTAAGGCTTGCAATGCGGCACTGAGTATGTGGAATGCATTGATATATGACGGTAACTACCAATTTTTCCATTGCAGAATTGAAAAGATATACACAACACTGGCTATGTCTTACGCTAATCTTAAATTAAAGGAAGAAACGTTGAACGCCTTGAAAAAGGCTCTTTACCACGCAAGATGCTTTGATAACCTAGAATCGGGTGAGCATCACTATACGAGCATTTTTGTAAACGCAGCAACCTCTGATAATAAAAGATTTTCAAAAAACTACTCCGGAACAAACGAAAATGATGTTTTAAGATTGATGGGCACAAAAGCATTTGATTTTTTGCGCGAGGACGAAGAATTCAAAAACATCAAATAATATGACGGCATAATTAAAAGCACTTATGAAAAAAACGATTCATAAGTGCTTTTTGATTATTGTAATCTGCATTTAACTATAGCCTCGGTAACGTCCGTCAGCACGAGCTCACCGTTTTGGTTGTAAGCTTCTATTGTTATTTCAACAAGTCCGTTTTTAGAATTGCGCTTTTGAAGCTTTGTTACGGTTGCGGTACTGCTTAAAACGTCATCTGCAAACACGGGCTTTAACCATTCAATTTTAGTTGATTTGCCCGCCAAAAGTTCCTCGCCGAAGAAATCGACCTCAAGATACCTTGCCCAGACTGACATGAATGACATAACGCCCGGAGCAATCAGCTTACCAAACGGAGTTTTGCTCGCGTATTCCTCATCGGTATGAAGCGGAATATTGTCATACAGCAATGCAAAATCGATCATTTTTTGTTTTTCTATAACAGCTTTGGGTATCTCTACCGTCATGCCCAATTTCAAATCGTCAAAATACATATTTCACCAAATCATTTCTTGTCAAACAAGGCTCTGCGCTCAGTTGAATGACGCATCATGGCACGCATACCGTCGATATCGTTTTTTTCGAGCATTGTTTTTAAGTCGTTGAACTTGTTTATAAACATATCCATCTGCTCAAGAAGGACGTCCTTATTTGCAACAAAAAGCTCGCTCCACATGAGGTCGTTGATGCGCGCGATACGGGTAAGATCGCGGAATGAGTCGCCTGTAAATTTCTCCATATTCTCCTTGTCGTTACACGTCATGAGAGTTATGGCGATACAATGAGTAAGCTGCGAGAGAAAGCCTATCATTTCATCATGCTCCTCGGGCGAAAGCGTGGTCACATTGGAAAATCCCAATAGTCTGCCTAGCTCTATGCAGGTTTCTATTGCCTCGGGGGTATTCTTTTCGGTGGGAGTTACAATGTAGTTTGCGCCGATAAACAATCTGTCCGTGCTATTCTCTACTCCCGAAACCTCACGACCTGCCATGGGGTGAGCCGCAATAAATTCAACGTCGGGGCGGAGCATATTCTGAATCTGATATACGATACTGCGCTTTAC
>SVGF01000054.1 GCA_015056475.1 Clostridiales bacterium | reverse complement strand
CTTATGAAAGGCTCCCTCCGGGAGGGAGCTGGATTTTGCGTAGCAAAAGACTGAGGGAGAGCGCGTGACAATAAAATCCGCGCAAATTGCAAGTCACGCAGGCTCCTTTATCCTCTCCGGAGGAAGGCTTTTCTTTCTCCGTCGCTTGCGACATTGTGCTCCCAAGGGGTGGTGATAATTAGGATTTGTGGTGAAAATTAGAGTGTGTACGTATTAGTTTTACACCTCATCCGTCAGCCTTCGGCTGCAACTCGACGTTTTGCTTCGCAAAACTCGGTTGTCGCTTGCGACATTGTTCTCCCGCTGGAGAAGGCTTTGTAGGGGTGGGGTGCGGTTAAGTGAAAAGGGGCGTCGAGGACGTCGACCCCTACGAGATTAATGTTGTTTCATTGAATAAATGCGGAAAAATCGCGGATCTATTAATATTGTCCTCTCCGTCACCTGCGCACAACAGTTTACGGATCATTCATTTAATAATCAAAAAGCCGCCTGCAACTTTCGTCACAAGCGGTTTTATGCTGTTATATGCTTTGGAATTACTTACCGTAAAGCTCCTTAGCGATCTTAAGGCTCTCGATTCTGTCCATTGTGGGGCTGTACTCAAGACCGCAAGCGCCCTTGTAGCCTGCCTTGTCAATAGCCTTGAAGATTACGTTGTAATCACTCTCACCAAACTGGAGCTCGTGTCTGCCGGGGTGGCCAGCGCTGTGGAGGTGAGCGATGCAGTCGAGGTTGTTTGTTACGTTAGGAATGATGTTACCTTCCATGATCTGCTGATGGTAGATATCGTAAACAACCTTTACGAGGGGATGGTCAACTTCACGAACGATGTCAAAGCCTTCAACAGCGGACCAGAGGTAATAACCGGGGTGGTCAACGTAGAGGTTGAGGGGCTCGATCATGATTGTAACGCCGGAATCGTCAAGGATCGGCTTAGCTGCCTTAAGAGCTGCTACGATGGAATCGTGCTGATACTGTCTTTCTTCGCCTGTATCGTTACCAACCTGTGTGATAAGCTTGGAAACGCCCATCTTCTTTGCAGCTGCGCAACTTTCCTTCAAGCCTGCAAGCCAAAGATCACGGTGCTCGGGTGATGTCATGCGGAATTCTGTTGTGCACATGCTGAGAAGCTCAACGCCTGTTGACTTAACTGCTGCGCCAACCTCATCAAGGTCAAGGTGCTTCCATACGTATGTTTCAGCTGCATCATAACCAAGACTACCAATAGTTTCAAGTGCCTTTACAAATTCTCTGTCGTTAAAAAAACAAGGAACCGGTACACAAAGTCTCATAAAAAAATCTCCTTATTGTTTCGTTATTTTTTAATTGCGCCGTGCACAATTATTCATCTTTAATATAATACCATACTTTTTTGATTTTTTCAATAGAATTTATTAAAAATATCAAAAATTTATCCTTTTTGGCGATCATTGCTCGCGCTTGGGCGGTCTAGGACCGTAGAACTGATAATAATCAACCTTTATTCTGCCGTTATAGAGCTTGCGCTTTTTGTCCGCCTTTCTGCCTATTTCATTTTCAAAATTCTCGTCGGCAGTAAGAACGTAGAACGACCAAGTGGGTAATTCCTTCATTGCATTTCTGAATGAGGAATATATTTTCTTGATAGCGGACTTATCACCTATACGCTCGCCGTAGGGCGGATTCGTAATGATGCATCCATACTGTTTTTTTGAGGAAAGCTCTGCAAAATCTCTTTGCTGGAAGTGGATGATATCGTCAACACCTGCGTCCCTAGCATTCTTTCTTGCGGTATCAAGCACGTGTCTGTCGATATCGTAGCCGCATATGTCAAGGATTGGGCGAATGAGCTCTTCCCTGTTTTTTGCTCTTGCCTCAGCTCTTACCTTTTCCATCATGTCAGCAGGAACTTTGTCCCATTTGTCGCAAATAAAGCCTCTTTGGTGCCCCGGAGCGACGTGCATTTCTCTCAAGGCTGATTCTATAAGAATAGTTCCCGAGCCGCACATAGGGTCAATAAGAGGCCTATCCGGGCGCCAGAATGAGAGTGCAGCCATTGCGTTGGCAAGTGTTTCCTTTAAGGGGGCATCACCCGCTCTGCTTCTCCAGCCTCTCTTGTGAAGGCCGTCACCCGAGGTGTCTATCAAAAGCTGAGCGATATCGTTGTGAATGGATACTATGACGGGATATCTTGCACCTGTTTCGGGGAGAGTTTTTGCGGAATGACCGATTTTAAGTCTTTCAACTATTGCCTTTTTTACTATCCTCTGACAGTCCGAAAGGCTGAAAAGCTTGGAATTTACCGATTTTGCATCAACGGGTATCATGCCGTTTACAGGAATATAATATTCCCACGGAAGATGCTTGGTGTTTTCAAAAAGCTCGTCGAATGACGTTGCAACAAACTCACCCACGCGAATGAGGACTCTTTCACCTGCTGAAATATTTACGTTGAGCCTGCAAATATCCTCGTATCCGCCGTCTAAAATTATCCTGCCGTTTTCGGTCGTGGTATTTTCGTAGCCTAACTTTTCAAGCTCACGTGATACTACCGATTCAAGACCAAATGCGGTGGTTATAAAAAGCTTCATAAATTATTACCTTTCCAAATCAAAGCTTTATGCCGAAATGCTCAAGAAGAATAGCCTTGAATTCGTCGTCGTTTTCCATAGTCTTGGCATAAACGGAGTTGCAGTCAAAAATTCTGAATTCATCATTGGAAATGGTTTTTCTGCCCGTGAGTGTTTTGATCGCTAGCATATTGCCTTTATTGAACACGGAATCGGGGTGCTTTTCGCAATAGAATGACGTACCAACGTAGTCTTCCTCTATCTGCGGCTCCTCTGTAAACGCAATAAAGCGTCTCCACTGACCCTTGTAGAAGTCCCAGAGCACCCAGCCGAAGAATTCATCCTTTTCGAACTTATATATCTCGCCAAACTGCTCCTGCTCAAGACCTTCAACAAGCTTGAGTGAAAGTCTGGGTGCACGCTCGCCTATGCCGACGTCTGTAAAATATCTTCCGTCAAGATCGGGAGAATCAACTATGAGCACTCTGTGGCGACGCATGGGGATCTTGTCCTCGCCGCGAAGATATCTTGAAAAACAACTGAGTGTGTTGTAGCCCAATGACTGCAAAAGCCAATTATAGCTTGCGTTTACCTCAAAGCAATAACCGCCCCTGTGGTTTGTTACTATCTTTTCATAGAGGGATTCCTCATCAAGCTTTAAGGGAATATTGTTGAGGATATCAAGATTCTCGTAAGGCACGGTTGTAACGTAAGCGAGCTGGAGCTTATTGAGAAGCTCCTCGTCGGGCTTATGGTCGGCAAGTGATCTGTCGAGCTGTAATCTTTCCAAATAATTTTCTATCTGTATTCTGTTCATAAGTATCTCCTCTTGTTCTATGCTGTTTAAGCGTTATACTCTTTCGGGAGCTTCAAGACCGATGAGCCACAAGCCCTTGCTGAGCACCTGCTTTACCGCAAGAGTAATTGCAAGTCTTGTCTGCTTAACTTCCTCGTCGTCTGTATTGATCTGGCAATCGTGGTAGAATCTGTTGAACTCACGTGAAAGATCGATAACGTAACGCGTGATGACTGAGGGCTCGTTGTTTTCCATTGCAGCAACTATCTTTGCGGGGAAATCGTAAAGCACTCTTGCTACGCGGTATTCCGCATCCTCGGTAAGCTTTGTGATATTGCCCGTTACGTTTTCTGCCTTGCGGAGCACGCTGCAAGCACGCGCATGTGTGTACTGAACGTAGGGACCTGTTTCGCCGTCAAAATTGAGCGCATCCTCCCAAGAGAATGAAACGTCCTTAATTCTGCTTGTGCTGAGGGAGCTGAATATTACTGCGCCAACGCCCATCTGCTTTGCAATGGCTTCTTTGTTCTCCATGTCGGGGTTCTTTTCCTTGATGATCTCAAGCGTCTTTGCAGTTGCCTGATTGATAACGTCCTCAAGCCAGATGGTAACGCCGCTTCTTGTGGACATGGATTCACCAGTTGCAAGGCTTATCATGCCGAAAGGTGCATGAATAAGATTCTTTGCCCATTCGTAACCCATCAATTCTGTTACCTTGAATATCTGCTTAAAGTGGAGATTCTGCTGTGTAGCGGTGAGATATATGCACTTATCAAAGTCAAACGTTTTCTTTCTGTAAAGGATAGCCGCAAGATCTCTCGTTGCATAGATAGTACCACCATCAGACTTCAAAACGATGCAGGGGGGCATATTGTATTCGGAAAGGTCAACTATCTGTGCGCCTTCGCTCTCAACAAGCAAGTTCTTCTGACGCAATTCTTCAACTACGGGCATCATCTTGTCTTCATAGAAGCTTTCGCCTGTGTAGTGGTCAAATTCAACGCCCAAAATATCGTATATTCTCTTGCACTCCTGAATGGAAAGATCTCTGAACCAGCTCCAGAGCTCGTAGGCTTCCTTGTCACCGTTTTCAAGTGCGGCAAAAGTAGCTCTTGCCTGGTCACGAAGTGAGGGATCGTTCTCCTCTTCCTTGTGAAATTTTACGTACAAACGAACAAGCTCCTTAACTCCGCCCTTTTCAACTTCTTCTTTTGAGCCCCACTTTTTGTAAGCAACGATCATTGTGCCAAACTGTGTGCCCCAGTCGCCGAGGTGGTTTACGCCAACAGAATTATAGCCGAGGTAGCTGTAAATTCTATACAAGGAATTACCGAGCACCGTTGACGGCAAATGGCCGATGTGCAAGGGCTTTGCGATATTGGGTGAGGAATAGTCAAATACGACTGTTTTGCCGTTGCCCATGGTTGAGCTGCCGTAATTTTCGCTTGAAATAACGTCACTAATAACACTCTTTGCAAACTCTGCGTGAGAGATAAAGAAATTAAGGTAACCGCCAACGACCTCAACTCTTTCAAATACGGAATCAGTCACGTCAATGGCAGCGGACAACTCTGCCGCAATAGCGGGAGGTGCCTTTCTCATTGTTTTGCTGAGCTTAAAACAGGGCAAAGAAACGTCGCCGAGCTTTTCATCCGGGGGATATTCAAGCAAGCCGTAAACCGTGTCGAGGTCAAGCGCCTCAACGGATGATGAAATAAGACTCGCTACTTCATTTTTAAGATCTATCATATAAAACTCCTTTTACGTAAAAATTACGTTTATTTTCAAATCTGGACATACATAATATATTATACCATAATGAAACGCGTTATCCGCGTTTCTACCTCAAATGGTTCAATAATTACATCAGAGAAGCGTTAGCTTCGTTCATTAATGTAATTATTATACCATAAAATCCGATAAAGCACAACACATACAAGCATAAAAAAGACCGTATTTAATAAAAAATACGGTCAAAATCATATTTTATATTATTTAAGCGCCGGCGGGATCATGGGGTCGTTATCGTACAACACAAATAATGGCTTTTTACCCTCGGTAAGACAAGTATCCTCCACTATGCATCTTCTTACGTCACGTCTTGACGGAAGGTCAAACATTGCATCCATAAGAAGGTCCTCAATGATGGATCTCAAGCCTCTTGCACCTGTGTTACGCTTGATAGCTTCCTTTGCGATCTCGCGGAGTGTTTTTTCGGGGATCTCAAGCTCAACGCCGTCCATTTCAAACATCTTTTTGTACTGCTTTATAACGGAATTCTTGGGCTCTGTGAGTATTCTTACCAAATGATCCTCGGTAAGGTCGTGCAGAGTTACGATAATGGGCAATCTGCCTACAAATTCGGGAATAAGACCGTATTTTATAAGATCCTGCGGCTCAACGTCAGCCAAAACGTCGCCAAGGCGCTTTTGGGTCTTACTCTTAACGTCGGAGTTAAAGCCCATGCCCTGCTTGGAGGATCTTTGGCTGATTATGCTTTCGATACCCGCAAATGCGCCGCCGCAAACAAAGAGAATGTTTGTGGTGTCGATCTGAATGCATTCCTGCTGGGGATGCTTTCTGCCGCCCTGCGGAGGAACGTTTGCAACTGTACCTTCCATTATCTTGAGGAGTGCCTGCTGTACGCCTTCACCCGAAACGTCCCTTGTGATGGAAACGTTTTCTTGCTTTTTGCCTATTTTGTCGATCTCATCGATGTAGATAATACCTCTTTGCGCCTTTTCGATATCGTAATCAGCCGCCTGAATGAGCTTTAAGAGAATATTCTCAACGTCCTCACCAACATAACCTGCTTCTGTGAGCGCAGTTGCATCAGCCATGGCGAAGGGCACGTTCATGTATTTTGCGAGATTTTGTATGAGGTACGTTTTACCCGTACCCGTAGGACCGAGCAAAAGCACGTTGCTCTTTTGTATCTCAAACTCATGCTCAGCAGACGTTACGAGGTTGTTGTTCAATCTCTTGTAGTGATTATATACCGCAACGGAAAGGTATTTTTTTGCCTTATCCTGACCTATAACGTACTGATTGAGATAGTCGTACATTTCGCGCGGCGTTGGAAAATCCGTGCTGAGCTCATCCTCGGCAGCAGCCTCCTCCATTTCAATGATCTTCATGCACTCACGAACGCATCTGTCGCAAATATGAACGCCCGTGCCCGCGATCATCTGATTTACTTCATCGGAGGTTGAGCCGCAAAATGAACATTGCGCAAAAAGTCTGTCATCGTAATTAGCCATATATTAAACTATTTACCTCTCTGTAGGTTTACTTTTTATTTGTTACGACCTCATCAATAAGACCGTAATCTGCCGCCTGCTTTGCAGACATAAAATTATCTCTGTCGGTGTCGCGCTCGATCTCATCAACCGTTTTGCCCGTCATTTCTGCAAGCAATTCGTTCAAGGTCTGCTTTGTCTTTATAAGATTTTCAGCATGGATCAAAACGTCCGACGCCTGACCGCCCAAGCCGTAAGCCAAGGGCTGATGGATCATAATATTGCTGTGAGGAAGCGCGAATCTCTTGCCCTTTGTGCCTGCCGCCAAAAGGAATGCACCCATTGACGCCGCCATACCGATACAGATGGTGGAAACGTCGCACTTGATGTACTTCATGGTGTCGTAAATAGCCATGCCTGCGGTAACGGAGCCGCCGGGGCTGTTTATATAAACCGTGATATCCTTATCAACGTTATCTGCCTCAAGGAATAAAAGCTGTGCAACTATAACGTCAGCCATTTCTGTTGTTATTTCGCCGCTTATAAATATGATCCTTTCCATAAGCAAACGGGAGAAGATATCGTACTGCCTTTCGCCCTTACCTGTTTGCTCAACTACATACGGAATTAAACCCATACAATTCACCTCTTTGATGTGATTTTATTAAAAAAGAGCTGATGCAAGCCATTACCGAAATACGAGTAATACCGTGCCACATCAGCTCACCCTGCCATAAAAAGCTTTGCTTTACAAATATACCCACTGTTAACGAAATTTATTCGTTACGGGCAAAAACTTTACCGCAAATTACTCGTTTGCAGCTGCCTCAACGTAAACCGCATTAGCCTTGAGCATTTCGATAGTCTTAGCTGATACGATTCTACCCTTGATGTATGAATCATCGCGAGCGAACATTTCCTTAACCTTTTCAACCTCAAGCTTAGCCTCGTTAGCGAGCTTTTCGTACTCTGCTTCCATTTCTTCAGCAGTAGCCTCGATGCCTTCCTCGATGGAGAGTTTTTCAAGAACGAGCTGAGCCTTAACTGTCTTAGCTGCTTCTTCCTTGTACTGCTCACGAACGGATTCCATTGTTGTGCCAGTGTACTGGAAGTACTGCTCCATGGAGATGCCCATGTTCTGCATACGGTAGCCCATATCCTCAACCATGTTATCGATCTGGCTTTCGATCATGCCGTTGGGGATGTCGATTTCTGTGTTAGCTGCAACCTTTTCGATGAGAGCTGATTCCATTTCTCTTTCAGCGCGGAGTGTAGCTGTTTCGTTGAGCTTCTTAGCAACGTCCTCTCTGTACTCAGCCAAAGTATCGAACTCGCTTACGTCCTTTGCGAACTCATCGTCAAGCTCGGGCATTTCCTTGTACTGGATGCCGTTTACCTTAACTGCGAATACAGCAGGCTTGCCCTTGAGGTTTTCTGCGTGGTATTCCTCGGGGAAAGTAACGTTAACGTCCTTCTCATCGCCAACCTTCATGCCAACCATCTGATCCTCAAAGCCGGGGATGAATGTGTTTGAGCCGAGAGTGATGGAGTAGCCGTCAGCGCTGCCGCCTTCAAATGCTTCGCCGTCAACTGTGCCCTTATAATCAATAACGAGCTTGTCACCGTTCTTAGCTTCGTAGTCGCCCTCAGCGTCAACCCAACGAGAGTTACGATCTCTTGTAGCTTCGATGTTAGCGTCGATCTCAGCGTCTGTTACAGGGTAGCTCTTCTTCTCTACCTCAACGCCCTTGTACTGGCCGAGCTCGAACTCGGGCTTAACGAATACTTCTGCTGTGAATACGAAATCCTGACCGCCTGCAATGTTTACGATGTCAACGTCGGGTCTGTCAACGGGGTAGATACCCTCGCTGCGAACAGCCTCGTCGTAAGCCTTCGGAACAGCGTCGTTGAAAGCTTCTTCGTAGAAGATGCTCTCGCCGTAAGCCTGCTCGATCACTTTTCTGGGAGCCTTACCGGGGCGGAAGCCTCTGAGGCTTACCTTGCCCTTAACCTTGTTATAAGCTACGTTCATTGACTTTTCAAATTCAGCAGCCTCAACCGTAATTTCCATCTTTACTTTATTTGTACCGATTTTTTCTGTTACAACCTTCATTGTAATTCCTCCTGACAAAGGTAAAATAGTGAATAAAATTAAATTTTCTTATTTGTTTTGCCCCTTAAAATATACATCTTCGGGCACTCTACATATTATACCAATTTTTCCAAATTTTTTCAAGACCCCAAATGATCTTTTTTACTCAAAAACGTATATTTTTTTAATTTTTTATTGCAAATTGCTTAAAAAGACGTCTTTTGAGGTCATCTTTTGCCGTTTGCATAAGAAATGAGGTACTTTACCTCGTCGGGTGTTAAGTAGCGCCACTTGCCCTTTTCGAGCTTGGTATCTCTTAACTCACCGATAGCGGTTCTTCTTAAATAGAGCACCTTTGAGCCGACTGCCTCAAACATTCTTCTGACCTGACGCTTTTTACCCTCGCGGATAGTAACGCTGAATTTGTTTTCGTCCTTGCGCACGACCGTTGCGGGAGAGGTCATAAACTGCTCCTCCTCTATCCACACGCCCTTTCTGAGCTGTGCCACGCCGTCCTCACCAAGAGGCTCGGCAAGGCGCACGAAATACGTTTTTTCGCACTCGTAGCGCGGGTGCATCATTTTGTTTGCAAACTCACCGTCGTTCGTAAGAATGAGCAAGCCCTCGGTATTGAGGTCAAGTCTGCCCACGGGGAAAACTCTTTCCTTAACGTCAACCAAGTCAAGCACGGTTGGTCTGCCCTGCGGATCGGTTGCAGTTGTGACGTAGCCCTTTGGCTTTGATAAAAGGATGTAAACCTTTTTCTCCTCGGGATACACAGCCTTACCGTCAACAGTGACCTCGTCGTCATATTCCTCAACTGACGTGCCCATTTCGGTAACGGTAACGCCGTTTACCTGAACTCTGCCTGCGGCTATAATTTCCTCTGCGCCTCTGCGCGATGCAACTCCGCAGCTTGCCAGATATTTTTGCAATCTCATCATCGGTTGATACCACCATTACTTTTTGTCGGATGAGGACTTTTCCTCCTCCTTGCGCTCAAGCTCCTTTTTAACGTTTTCAACGAATCGCTTGAGGACGCTCTTGTGCGTCTTTACCTTTGAATACAGGTCGTCACCGCCCGCCTCGTCAAACTTTTCGAGGAGATCCTTCTGCTTTTTGTTGAGCTTTGTGGGAGTTTCAACGACTACCGTAACGTAGAGGTCACCCCTTGTGGTGCTGTTGATCCTTGTTACGCCCTGACCGCGGAGCTTTATTTCGGTGCCGGACTGGATGCCCTCGGGAAGCTTGTATTTTGTGCTGCCGTCGATCACGGGGAAATCCACCTCTCTGCCGAGCGCCGCATCAACAAAGCTTACGGGAACTGTGCAGAAAAGATCGTAATTTTCTCTTTGGAATACCTCGTGGCGCTTGATGTTTACCACAACATAAAGATCACCGCTGGGACCGCCGTTTTCACCTGCGTTGCCCTGACCGCGAAGCGGTATTGCCTGACCGTTGTCAATTCCGGCGGGAATCGTGATATTTATCTTCTTGCGGGATTTTACAGTCTTTGCGCCGTTACACTTGGGACAGTAAGCATCGTATATTTTGCCTGCGCCGTTACACTTGGGACAAACGCCAACTCTTACCGTTCTTCCGAAAAGGCTGTTTACGGTTTCTCTTACCTCGCCCGTGCCGTTACAGTTTGTACAGGTTTTGGGCTCTGTGCCGGGTTTGCCGCCCGTACCGTTACATTCGGGGCATGTTTCGTGACGAACGACCTCAATAGTCTTTTTACAGCCGAATACAGCCTCCTCAAAGCTTATGGTAACGTCATACTGAATATCCGAACCGCGCTTTGGAGCGTTGGGGTTCTGACGCCTTGTGCTGCCGCCGCCAAAGCCACCCGTAAACATATCGAATATATCCTCAAAGCCACCGAATCCGCCAAAGCCGCTCGCACCGCCGCCGTATGCGCCTGCACCGTCTGCTGAGCCGTATGTATCGTAATTGTTACGCTTTTCCTCATCGGAAAGCACGCTGTAAGCTTCGTTTATTTCCTTGAACTTCTCCTCTGCCTCCGCGGAGTGGTCGTTTAAGTCGGGATGGTATTTTTTTGCTAAAACCCTGTATGCTTTTTTTATTTCATCGGGTGAAGCGTTTTTGTCAACGCCGAGCACCTCGTAATAATTCTTACTCACTGATATTCCCCCTTGGTATTTTTATATCAAACGTATCCAACGCCAAACAAGCTTTATTATTTTGCCTTGGATGCACTCGAAATCACACAAATTTACAGCACACGATCGGGGTGCGAAAAAATGCACCCCGATCATAAATCGTTTAATGCTTTTGCATTACTTATCGTCGTCAACTACCTCGTAGTCTGCATCCTGAATATCATCGGGACCTGCGGAAGCGCCGCCTGCTGCGTTGGGATCAACGCCGCCCTGCTGCTGGTAGATCTTGCCGAATACGTCGTAAGATACCTTTGTGAGGGACTCTGTGCCAGCCTTGATCTTGTCAACGTCACCGGACTCAACGTCCTTCTTGAGCTTTTCGATCTCAGCGTTGATAGCGTCCTTATCAGCGGGAGTTACCTTGTCACCGAGCTCTGTGAGTGTCTTTTCTGTCTGGTAGATGAGGGAGTCAGCGTGGTTCTTAACCTCAACTTCTTCCTTCTTCTTCTTGTCTTCCTCAGCAAAGCGCTCAGCTTCCTTAACAGCCTTGTCGATCTCGTCGCTGGAGAGGTTTGTAGAAGCTGTGATAGTGATATTCTGCTCCTTGCCCGTGCCCTTATCGGTAGCGGAGACCTTTACGATGCCGTTAGCGTCGATATCGAAAGTAACCTCGATCTGAGGAATACCTCTGGGTGCGGGAGCGATACCGTCAAGATTGAATCTGCCGATAGTCTTGTTGCCTGCAGCCATTTCTCTTTCACCCTGAAGAACGTGAACCTCAACAGACGTCTGACCGTCAGCTGCTGTGGAGAATATCTGGCTTCTCTTAGCGGGGATAGTTGTGTTTCTCTCGATGAGCTTTGTGAATACGCCGCCGAAAGTTTCGATACCCAAAGAAAGGGGAGTTACGTCGAGGAGCAATACGTCCTTAACGTCACCACCGAGAACGCCGCCCTGAATAGCTGCACCAACTGCAACACATTCGTCGGGGTTGATACCCTTGTGGGGCTCCTTGCCTGTGATCTTCTTAACTGTTTCCTGTACGAGCGGAACTCTTGAAGAACCGCCTACGAGGAGGATCTTGTCGATCTCGCCTACGGAAATACCTGAATCCTTTATAGCATTCTTCATGGGGATGGTTGTGGACTCAACGAGGTCACCGATAAGATCGTTGAACTTTGCTCTTGTGAGAGTGATGTCAAGGTGCTTGGGGCCTGTTGCGTCAGCTGTGATGAAGGGAAGGTTGATGTTTGTGGACATAACACCTGAAAGCTCGATCTTAGCCTTTTCTGCAGCTTCCTTAAGTCTCTGCATAGCCATCTTATCAGCTCTGAGGTCGATGCCGTTTTCCTTCTTGAATTCAGCAGCCAAGTATTCGATAATTCTTTCGTCAAAGTCGTCACCGCCGAGCATGTTGTTACCGTTTGTAGCCAAAACCTCAAATACGCCGTCGCTGATCTCAAGGATGGAAACGTCGAACGTACCGCCGCCAAGGTCATAAACGAGGATCTTCTGGCTGTCGTCCTTTTCAAGGCCGTAAGCGAGAGCTGCAGCTGTAGGCTCGTTGATGATACGGAGAACTTCAAGGCCTGCGATCTTACCTGCGTCCTTTGTTGCCTGACGCTGGCTGTCGGAGAAGTATGCAGGAACTGTGATAACTGCCTGTGTTACTGTTTCGCCGAGGTAAGCTTCAGCGTCGGACTTGAGCTTCTGCAATATCATAGCGGAGATCTCCTGGGGAGAATACTGCTTGCCGTCAACGGCGATCTTAGCATCCGTACCCATTTTACGCTTTACTGATGCAACTGTGTTGTCGGGGTTTGTGATAGCCTGACGCTTTGCAACCTGACCAACCAATCTCTCGCCGTTCTTTGCGAATGCTACAACGGAGGGAGTTGTTCTTGCGCCCTCTGCGTTAGCGATAACAACGGGCTCGCCGCCTTCCATAACCGCTACGCATGAATTTGTTGTACCTAAGTCAATACCAATAATTTTACTCATAAATTTTTAACCTCCTATGGTTCCTTTACTTTTTTAATATATATTATAAGGTTATTTTGCAACCTTTACCATGCTGAATCTCAGCACCTTGCCCTTACGGATGTAACCCTTTTGGAAAACGTCCGTGATTTGGTTATCTTCCATGCCTTCTTCCTTTTCTGCCTGCATTACTGCGTTGTGGAAGTTGGGATCAAAGGGACAATTTGTGTCTATCTCAAAAACGTCAAGCTTTTCGAGCATATCGCTGACCTGACGCTTAAGGAGCTCTATACCCTTGTTGAACGCCTCGTCGCCAAACTTTTCAGCGGCATCAACAGCTCTGTCGACGTTGTCAATAACGGGAAGGAACATTTTTACAGCTTCGTTAATGCCGTCCTCGGTAGCCTCGGCTATCGCGTTTTTGTTTCTTCTTTTATAATTCTCAAAATCTGCCTGTATTCTCTGCGCCGCAAGCAAATATTCATCCGCCTTTGCCAACGCCTCGTCTATTTTTGCCTGAGCCTCGTCAACCTGCTCAGCTTCGGCTTCGGCTTCAGCCTCTTGCTCCTGCTCAAGCTCAGTATCCTTTATTTCTTCGCTCATTTGAATATCTCCTTTTTTATGTTTCTTTTTCTTATCTTTCATTTTCACCCTTGCCCTCTCCAAGTGTCAACAAATGCTGTGTGAGCTCATCAACGACGTTATCTATCAACGATACCACCTTGGGGTAATTCATTCGCTTTGGTCCTATGATGCCGATAGAGCCGTATATCTTTTTGTTGACGCAATAAGTAGCGGTTATTACGCTGAAGCTCTTCATCTCGTCGATGGGGTTTTCCTCGCCTATGTGGATGTTTACGCCCTCGCGCATATCGGAATCCACAAGATCAAACATCAACTGCTTTTTCTTCATCAGCGAGAAGAATTCCTTAGCCTTTACTATGTCGTTATACTCGGGTATATCCAATATATTGTTGAGCCCCTCGGTATATACCTTGCGCGAGCTTGACGCGTCCACCGATTCGGATATGGCATCCACAAGGCTATTGAAGAATACTTTGTCCCTTGCAATGCCGTCCTTCATCATATCGAGCATATCGTTTGATCCGAGGTCATCCACCTGCTTACCCTTGAAGTAGAAATTGAGCTTTTCAGAAACCTTGTCGAGATAGCTCTCATCCATATCAAAGGGCTTACGGATTATAATATCCTTCATGATCCCGCTGTCGGTAACTACTATCACAAGAACGTAATCATCATCTATCGGGATAAGACGGATGTTTCTCACGGTCACGTTATCTATCCTCGGGCCTATTGCAATGGCAGTATAATTAGATATATCCGAAAGAGTTTTTGCGGTGAGCATGAGCAGCTCCTCAAGCTGTGTGGACTTCTTTTCGTAAACGTCCTTGATGTATGCTGCCTCATGATTGCTGAGTGCATTCACCTGCAATCATGA
>SVGF01000053.1 GCA_015056475.1 Clostridiales bacterium | reverse complement strand
GTTATTGAGTCTGAACATAAAATGCTGGGTCTTTTCTACAAAGGGCTCGTCCTTTTTTAACCATGAGGGTGAAAACCACCACATAAAGGTGTTGAACCAGGTAAGGGTATCGTCTGCAAAGTCGATATTTGTATTCCACGTCACGCCTCTTTGCACAAGGGGGAGCGCGGATACGACGTCGATGTAGTAAACAACACCGTTGTTGTCACCGATGGCGCGGATGCTGAGCTCCACGTTATCATTTTTTGCAGACCATAAAACTGAGCCGTTTGATTCAACGGGCTCAAGTACAAAGGTGTCGGTTTCTCCATTGGTGTAATGGATAGCTATTTCCATATTGGAAAGAAAGCGATCGGCTATAATTTCATTTATTTTATACATAATTTCTCCTTTTGTTATGATGATATTTGCTTTGAGGGATCATTTTTTTACCATATACGGCGGAAGGTACAGCCCATCCTCCTCGCCGTCAAGCACGTATCCGTCTGTAATGTTGAAAGTGCTGTTGACGTCAAGCCCAAGCTCAAGCTGGAGGCGAGCAACGTCCTTATCTATCATGACGTTGTGCCTTGATCTGTCGGTAGCATCGCAACGCATATCGCTTGATGTTATCATAAACGCCTTTTTGTTTGAGAGCAGATAAAAATTATCCCTCAACAGAGTGCCGTCAAGGTCGCCCCTGCATTTGAAAGGTCTTGCCCAGAAGCAAGCGGACGATGCAAATGCAGTAAGGTTTCTCTCGTAAATAACGCGCTCAAGCTTTTGCCCCGGACCGATTCCGAGCTGTAAAACGCAAGCGTCCTTTGCTACTTTTCTGTTGCCGAAATGATATCCGTCGTAGCCAAAATAATTGTCGCTCATTATAACGTTTGAAAGCAACTTATCATCGGCGTAATTCCACAGCTCAACGCTTGAATTGGTTCTTGTTGCAACGCAATCTCTTATTACGACGTCGTTCATGATGCAATGCTTTTGCCCTATGCCGCCCTGAGTGCTGAATGCGGCGTCGAGCATCTGGTCTGCACAGCAATGTATAACGTGGAATTTATCGCAATCGCACCAATTCTGTATTGCGCCGCCGTAAACGGTGGTGCCGCCCTGAATTGAGCCGCCTATCCACTCAAAAACACAGTTTGTGATAACTAGATTTCTTGCATTGTCTACACTTATACCAAAAGTACCTATGTACTTGAATGCGATATTGTCTATAATACTGTTGGAGCCGTCAAAGAAGCCTGCGCCGTGCTTTGTGATAATGACCTTCTCAAATGCATCGTGTGGGTTGCCTTGGCTTGTATACATATAAACGTAGCCCGAAGTCCAATCGTGGAAGTATTCAAGTTCGTTTTCAAGGCAACCGGGGGAGGAGAATCTCTTTGAGCCGGAATGGAAAATTTCCTTGCCGTTTGTAACAAGCCCGAGATCCACCGTGCCGCCGTCATACGGATGCTCGGGGTTATCGGCGAGCATTTTTATTCCGTGGCATACTGTGCCGTCCTTTTTGTATACGATTATATTACCTGCGTCGCTGTAGCCGAGCTCAAGCGAGCAAGGGGGATTTACTATTTTGTCCTCACAGCGCCAAACGTTTTCCCACTGGGTTTTTGTCCATTGGCTGTGGCCTGTGGGATCTATGCAATTTGTGATGACGGGCTTTTCACCAACACCGTAAGCGCCGTAGTCAACGCCGTCAATTATCTGTATTGCGTAATCGCCCGAATATCTTGTGTGGAGAGTAGCGTTAAATACGCTTCCTCTCTCAAGGAATACGGCATCTCCCGATTTTGGAACGTGCTTGTACGTTACGAATGAATCACCGTCAACGTTTGACAAAACGAGCTTGTCGAGAGTTTTCCAAGCGGTTTGAGGAGAAAGTCCGTCGTTATCATCGTTGCCGTTTATTGAAGAAATGTAATAGCACGTGCCTTTTACGTCCTCGGGCAAAAGAAGTGACGGAGAATCGTATATTTCTTTTGCCTTTGCTCTTATAGCTTCGTTACAACTTTGGCGCAACTCATCAGTCAAAGGTGAATAATTCAATTTGGGATGAGATGCTTGGACGTTTTGGGGTATAAACTCATCGCATTGAGATTTTTGTGCAAAAAATGCAAAGTATAAGAGCTCTGCAGTTTCATCTTCTTCGTCAAACGGATAAAGAGCCATTCTTAAGTATCTGCCGTTTACGGACTTTAAGTGGAGATGCTGCTTTACCTTTGTATCCTTGTCTTCATATTGGGATAAGGTGAGGTTGGCTTCAAATAGCTTTAATATCTCATCCCTGCAATAAAACGTAAGCACGTTAAAGCCGTTATATTCCGTGATGTCGGTGGGTGCAATGCTTGCATTGAATACGGGTGAAGATATCACAAGCTTTGCATTTTTTGAAAGCTTACCCTTATATGCAAGCTTTACCCATGAGAGTGCATTTCTGTTTATATTTGCGGAAACTGCGTCTATTCCAAAATACCAGGGTGCACAGTGATTTTCGTAAGGTGTCAATGCTAAAGTGCCGTAGCCAAGGGCATTGTTTGGCGTTGACGTCATATTGCTTACAAATACCGAAGGAGAGCTCAGAATATCCTGAGCGTAAAAAACAGAGCTTGCCGATAGGGAACTTTGGCAAAGTGAATCCAATGCGGATATTGCAAGGTCAGCTTCGTCCTTGGTCATTGTGTCTGTCGGATGAAAAACGTTCCATTTTGTATTTTTCGGCTTGATAATTTTGAGCAGGCACGTTTTTTCAATATGATAAGCGTACTCCTCAGTCACGTCAAAAATATCGTCAAATCTGTCGGGGATATTGCCCGCCTCGCCAAGCAGGAGCTTGTTTGTGCTGATGCTTTGGCTGATGAGCTTTGCGGCGTCCTGTCTTGTGATGCCTGCAAGCTGAGATACGTTAATAATGCTCATATATTACTCCACTACAAACGTTAACGGCACGTACATTTTAGAAATGAATCCGTTAATTGTGATCTGGGCTGTCAGCTCATATTTGCTCTGCTTTAATCCGTGAGGGATAAAGCTTGATTTTGCATAAGTGTGTTTTGAGCCTGAATTGAACTGCGTTACGTTTATGCTTTGTTCTCTTACCCCTTCCCATTCCTCGGGAAGATCCCAGTTGATCTTGACCCAATACGGATGGTGAAAATTATTCATAAAGAGGAGCTCGATATCCTTTTGCTCACCTTCTTTTATTGTAATATCGCTATCGCAGGACATAAATACGTCAAAGAAAAGTCCGTTTTGCTTTGCTATGAGCTTTTTGCCGTACATATATGGGAAAGCATTTGCATATTCGATATTTGATAGCCTTGCTTTTTTGTTATAGAGGTCATCTTTTTGTGCTGTATTGATGATAATGACTCCGTTATCATCGATGTTGACGTACTGCCCCATAAAGCCTATCATGGCCTTTGCAACTCTGCGAGTGAGATTTGTAACGTTTGGGGAGATGTATATAGAACCCGTAACGTCGAGAGAACAGGTCTTTATCTCATCGCCTATGGGAGCCTTCCATTTTTCGTCGATACCCTCGGGCTCAAGAATTATGCCCAATATCGCCGCAAGAGTGCCTGCGGTGCAGTCGGCATCCTCTCCGCAAGCAGCTGCGATGCATATGCTTTTTGAAAAGTCGTTTTCACCGTACATCCAGCCAAGGATAACAATACCAACGTTGCAGGGAGCGTCGTATCCAAGCTTTGCTTCGGGAATTCCCTCCTCCACCGGTCCAACGGCAAGTCCAAACGTGTCGGGATAAGCACACAAAAGCTTTTTTCTTGCCGTCTTCCAATCATCGCCCGCATGATAGCAATCTCTGACCAGTTTGATTGCGCCTGCAAGGGCACAGTCCTCGGGAATGTATGACAAACCTATGTCGATGAGAGTATCTCTGTCACTTTCTGCAAATGCGGCACTTTGAACTGCGGCACAGAAAAGCTCTGCATAGATTCCTTCGTCTGAATGATCAACACAAGCATCCTCAAATGCGTATTTTACTGCAATGGAAGGTCTGCCGGGAGCAAGACAAGCCCATATTTCACTACGGATAAAGCAACCGCAGCTTTCGCTGAACTGATTTTTGTATCGTCCCGATGCGGGTGGGAGGATACCGTATTCCATATTCGCTTTGCCCTGACCGTATTCGGACCAGTAGGGAGTAACGCTGAGCAACCAATAATTGCCCAATATCTCGGCATTTACCTTGTTGCCGTAATTCTCAACCGCATTGAGCCATGCAAGCTGAAGATCAAGATCGTCATTTGGGAGCACGCCCTTTGAGGTGTCGTGCAGATAATAGTCAACGTCAAAAACGCCTCTGTGACTTTCAAGAGGAGCACCAAGAGTGCCGCCGATATTTTTGCCCAGCCAACAGCCTCGAACTTTATTTAAGTACTGTGAATAATTCATAAATACCTCCTTATAAAAGCTGTATTCTTTTGTAACATTATAGCACAAGCGTTTGAATTTTTCAATACAAATGGTAGTATATTTAATCTTATCCGGTATGTGATCAGTCGGAGCAAAACGTTTTTACCATTATTGACAAATAAAATGTTTTGTGGTAAACTTATTGGCGATCAACCTCGTTGATGAATATTATATATGATCGTGTTTACTGCATATCATTAAGAGCGATTTCTTAATATGGTGAAAGAGATCATATTAAAAGGCGGAATTACCCAAGTATGACCAAAATCAAAAATGCTGTAAAAATATACGTATTGTTACAAGATCCACGCCCAACCGATGAAAAAGTAGCCTTACTTGCAGAGCGTTACTGTGGTGCTCCGGGCGATTATACCGTATCGCGAACGAATGAAGGTAAACCGTACTTTGCAAACGTAAAGGATGTATTTTTTTCCGTAAGCCACAGCAAAGAGTATTTTGCTTGCGCCTTAGGTAGCTTTGAGATAGGGCTTGACGTTCAAATGCAAACTATAAAAAAGCACGAAAGCATAGAGGCAGCAGCTGAGCATTATAAAAGGCTGGCAAAGAGATTTTTTCATCCGGACGAGGTAAAATACGTCGAAAACGGCAACGTCAATAGCTTTTTTGATGTGTGGTGCGCAAAGGAAAGCTACTCAAAATATACAGGGCAGGGGATGGACAGATACTTTGGCAAGTACAGCGTTATACCTGCAGATCCTGCGGATATAATGCACGGTAAATGGCAGGCAATGGGGAAATATTTTGTAAGAGCTCTGCTTGATGATCGTTATACCCTTTGCGTTTGTACGGGCGTTGAAGCGGAAATCGATATTGAATACGTGAATATATAAACGAAAAAGAACTTATGACGTGTGTCATAAGTTCTTTTATTTTTATTTTGCAAAATCAACCGTTTTACCTGCGGGAACAGTAAATTTGCCGTAATCGGTACCTATCAGAACGTCAATCTGAGTGGGGTTATATGCTTTTCTGGCATCTGCGGTAAAAACAAGGCTTCTGTATGCGTTTACGTAGTCGTATATCTCAATATTCGTAGCGTACCAGATGTCATCCTTGAATGCGATTATTTCGCAGAATTCTTCAACGTTTTCCCACGGGAAATAGCTTACGAATTCATAAGTATGAGCCATTGCATAGAAAAGCTTACCGTCACTGTAGGGATTGGGCTCTGCAACGAATTGTCTTGCAATATCTCTGCTCTGACTGTCAACGATGGAGCATGTTGCTTGCCATTCAAACCAATTTGTAGGCATATCAAAATTGTATGACAAATAACCTGTACGGTTGTAAACGAAGCCTGCATTTTTTAATACATCGTTTGTTGCTTGCGTATATTTGCCAAACGGAACGGCATGTCCGCGGACAAACGTGCCGAACATTTCTTCAAGCTTAAGTCTGTCCTTGATTATATCTATCATGGCCTTGGATATGGGGTCCTTGCTGTGGCACTCATGGTTAAAGCCGTGTGAAGCAACTTCGCAGTATTCATTATTGAACATTTCGAGTGCTTCTTCTTCTGTATTGTTGAACTTTGCGACGCCGAGCTCTCCATTTCTTTCGCCCTTTTCAAAGCGGTTACCGTTGAGGTTGAAAGTAGCCTTGAGCTTATACTTTTTCAAAAGCTCAACCATTCTGCCGTTTGTGTCGCAGTCGTCATCAAAGCTCATTGTAAAGATCTTTGTTGCAAAACCCGGAAAATACATTTTCATGATCGGTTTCTCCAAAAGTGAATATTTTTGATATTATTTTAACATAGAATTTGAATTTTGTCGAGTATAATACTAAAGAGCATCTCAAATATTTTTATTCAAGATGCTCAGATTTTTTTGTTATTTACGAAGTGTAACTGTCTGTCCTGCGGGTATTACAAAATTTCCGTAGCTTGAGCCCATCCAAACGTCTATCTGAGTTGGATTATATACCTTTTTTGCGTTGGCATAGTAAATAAGACTCCTGTAAGCGTTAACGTAATCGTATATTTCGATATTGGTTGCATACCAGATATCGTCGCGGAATGAGATCAGCTTTAAGAATTCCTCAAGCTTTTCCCAAGGATAATAGTTTACAAATTCGTACGTGTGCGCCCATGCGTAGAAAAGCTTGCCGTCGTAATATGAGTTGGGGTCTGCAATGAACTTTCTTGTCAGGTCCATACATTGGTCTTCAACAATGGAACAGGTGGGGTTCCATTCAAACCAATTTTTTGGCAGTAAAAAATCATTTGACGCTTTGCAGGTACGGTTATACACTAAGCCTGCATTTTTAGCTATTTCAATAGTTGCGTCGGTGTAGCTGCCGTATGGAGCAACGTATCCGCGCACGAGCTTGCCGAACATTTCCTCAAGCTTGAGCCTGTCCATGATTATATCCATCATTGCGTCGGGTGTGGGGATCTTACCGTGGCACTCGTGTTCATAACCGTGGGAAGCTATCTCGCAGTATTCGTTGTCAAACATTTCGATCGCTTCTTCTTCGGTGTTGTTGAACTTGGCAAAGCCGAGCTCGCCATCTCGCTCACCCTTTGCAAACTGGCCGCCATTAAGGTTGAACGTCGCCTTGAGCTGATATTTTTTCAAAAGCTCAACCATTCTGCCGTTTGTGTCGCAGTCATCGTCAAAACTCATTGTAAAAGCCTTGGGCTTAAAGCCGGGAAATAAAATAATCGCTTTATTCATAAATTCTCCTTGATCATACGTGATCCTTTAATATGTTGTAGTAGTACACGGGCAATGCGCTCCAGCCGTGGCAAAGACTGCCAGCTCCGTCAAATGCAGCCTCGCCGTCAATCGTTTCCCAGAATGACGTTGCGCCGTTGTCGAGCATATATTTGTATTTCGTTCTTATGTCACAAAGAACGTACTGTGCCTCGTTAATGGAATAAGCAAGCAAAGCATCGTATACAAATCCTGATGTTGAAAGCGTTGCAGGCACAAGGCTTGAATTTTCCTTGATGCCCATTACTGTTCTTTCGTCACCCAAACCAATCAATAGCGCAAAAGCATTGCCAAGCTGAGTGTAGATATCGTGATGCAAATTGTCGCTGAAGAAAAGTCCTGTTTTGGCATCGAAGAAATTTTCCGATATGGCTTTTTTGATGCGGTGGGTATCGATATAAAAATCTCTGCCGATCATTTTGCAAAGCTCACCGAGCTTTTGGGCGGAAATGATTATAGCGCAGTTGAGTATGAGGTCATACCTTGTCTGATCGCTGTTACTGTAGCCGTCAGAGCCATAGCTCCATTCATAAAAGTTCCAATACGGCTTTGGCAGGTTGGGGATAAGTCCGTTAGACGACTGAGTTGAGATAAGTCTGTTCAAAATGTCAAGCATTGTATCAACAACTTCGCTAACCAGGCTCACGTCACCCGTATGCTTTACGTATTCCCACACTGTAACGGGGTACATTACGGAGAAGAAGGGGATAGCGGGAGTATCAACTGCGGGTGCAGTAAGCTCCAAAAGTCCGTCCTCTCTTTGCGAGTGGGATATGAATTCGAGTATTGCTCTCTGGAATTCCGTTTCTTCAAAAGCGTAATATCCGCAGAGCATCTGATTCTTGCTGTCAAGAACGTAGAGAGCCTGCTCGCGCCACGGGCAGTCCTCGTAATGTCTGTTCATTGAAAGCCTGAGTGTGCGCACGGATACGTCGTATATCTTTTTATCAATACCTGTAAGCGAACTTTCTTTTTCTGTGAGAGGATAGAGCGTTGGCAAAAGCTCAACCGCAAGTATCTCAACGTCATCATCGCAAATGACCTCGGCGTATCTCATGCCAAGGCGGATGAAATACTGCTCAAAGTAATTTTCACCCTCCTTGCAAACAAAATCGAGTGAAAAATCTCTGTTGTGTATCTTTCTTCTTACACAGCCGTCTGCAATGTGCTCACCGTAAGCCACCGTTACTGTGGTTTCGTTATGGCACTTAAAGGCAACTCTCAAAAAGCCCGTGATCTCTCTGCCAAAGTCAAATATTTTTGTGCCTTCCAATCTCTTGCCCGATTCAACGGGCTGATGCTCGCACTTTTTGATAGGGCAGGGGAGAATATTATCCGTCATTTTTACTTCTATGGCGGGCAAAAGCTCCATTGGCTCGGAATATTTCATTGCACTTGAAAGCCCGAGCTGACCTGTTATCATTCTGTTTGTATGCTGAACGTATGAGGAATGAAGCGCGCCCAAGGTTTTGTTACAGCTGTGGGCTAATATGGTGTCGTTTTGTTTTATAGCAAATATCACGCCGGCACCGCTGTTTATTCTGCAAGCGGTGTTTATGCCCTCGTAGCGCACAGAAAGCTCAAGTGTATTTTCTCCGACTGAGCAGAATTTGCTTATATCAAGAGTATCGTAATACTTTCTGTCGGGAAAGCCTGCAAACTGACCAAAATCCACCATTTTGCCGTTTACGTGAGCAACGTAATCTGATTCAGCCGCTATCAAAAGCTTGATACCGTCCAAATCGGCAACGTTGAATTTTTGTGTGAAGTAGGCATATTCGTTTGGAGAGGGGGATGCGTTTGGCCATATCCATTTTGCATCTGAATTGAAAGCCATGGGTTTTACTCCTTATTCTTCGTAAAAGATATCGTATCTTCTGTTTTTCAGAATATCGATAAGCTGTTCGTTGGTCTTGATCTCAACGTCGGTAAGTATTCCTGCCTTGATGGGGTCTTCGTTGTTGTGATGGTCCGTACCTGCGGTAAGTATCGTTTTATCAGCGCCCATGGCGAATATCCATTCCTTTGCGATTGGGTTCAAGTGCTTCCAGTAGGGATAGCCGTTGTAAAGCTCGTAGCCGTCAATTTCTTCAACGGGATACATGCTCTGACCGTGGCGCATGGGATGAGCCTTTATCAAAAGGCAGTTATTGTCGCAAAGCGTCTGTCTGATGTGCTTTACCTTGAGGTTAAAGAAATCATCCATAGAGTGCATAAGCTCTCTTGTAACGCCGTAAGCCAAAAAATCATCCAACGGCAGATCATAAACGTTAATTTCAGCTCCTGCAAGGATATTTATTCTGCCGTCTGCTGCCTCTTTAGCGGCTTCTATTGCATCAAAATGCCAATCCACGAATTGGTGATAATCGTCTGACTTGGGCTGATAGGTTGCAAAGTGGTTTGTAATAACTATTGTGGAATAGCCCTCGGCGATGTATCTTTCTACGGTGTCTTTGGCATTTTCTTTTGCGCAAAAGCTTGCCTCACTCGTGTGGCAATGGAGGTCGGTCTTAAAACCGATAAATTCGTCTTTTGACGTTATTATACGGGGACGGGGTGAAACGTTTTCTGTTGTCATTTTAATACCTCCAAAGCATTATAAGTGGAAAATATCGTACTGTCTGTTCTTTAAGATACGGATAAGCTGCTCGTTGGTTTTAATTTCTTCGTCAGTCAATATGCCGTATTTGAGATTATCTCCGGGGTTATGGTGATCAGAGCCTGCTGTGTTGATCTTGTCCATAGCACCCTCAGCCTCTACCCAATGCTTTGCGATCTCATTCAAACGAGCCCAGCCTTTGTGACCGTTGTAAAGCTCGTAGCCGTCAACCTCGTCGGGTGGCATCATCGTCTGACCGTAGCGCATGGGGTGAGCCTTTATAAGAAGGCAGTTATTCTCGTTAAGAACTCTTTTGATCGTGGCAAGATCGGTAGTAAAGATATTATCGAACTTATGCATGATCTCCCTTGATGTGCCGAGAACGAGAAAATCATCATTTTTATATTGATTGATGTTTATCTCGGTGCCCGAAAGTACGTTTATTCTTCCACGCGCTGTTTCAACTGCAAGGTCGTACACGTCAAAGTGGCAGTCAATAAACCAATGGTATTCCTTTGGGTAGTAGTCGGGTGTGCAGTGGTTTGCAATAACTACTGTGGAGTATCCCTCTGCAATATATCTTTCGATCGTATCCGCTGTGCTTTCTTCGCTGCAGTAGCTGCCCTCTTTTGTGTGGCAATGCAGGTCCGTTTTATAGCCCTTGGGCATATCATTGACAGAGAATATACGCGGACGTTGTATATTGTTAGCTGATTTCATAAGAATTTCTCCATGTTATTTACAAAAGCAGAAAGATTTTATCCGTCTGCTTTTGTAATAGTTTTGATCTTTGAATTTATTTTACCAACTTCATTATAAACATGCGACAGTCGTGTGCGGGTACGTTGGCAGAAACTATATTTTTATGGTAGGATACCTCACCGGTAAATATGTCTGTAAGCTGAATTTTGTAACCGCTGTTTTCTGTCCAACCCATATCGTATGAAATAAATGATAATTTGCGCGCTTCATCGCCTGTGTTAACGAAAAGGAGAGCGTATTCGTCATTAACGAGCTGCTTTAAGTATATAGTTCTGTCGATACCGCCAATGGGGAACGGAGGACGTGCCTCGGGGTCCTGATTGATGCGGATGAGTGTTTTGTTGCAAAGCAGATCTCTGTATTCGTCCGATACTTTTCTTACGTCGCAGCCCAGAATAAGCGGAGCGCTATACAAGCACCATATGCAGAACTGTATTCTGTATTCGCCCTCGGTACAGCCCGAGCCTGCACCTGCGGCGCCCTTACCGCACATACCTACAGTAAGCATATCAATGTCATTGTAGCAATAGGGTGCGGAAGTTCCAAGCTTGTCTATCTGTGAATTGTATATTTTTGAGATCATGCCAAATGAGTCGAATATATCCGCAGTTGAACGGTACATGTGTGCGCCTGTTGAACGTATCCATGACCAGACGTCATTCTGACCCCAGCTGCATGCGGCGTAAAGAATATCCCTGCCTGATTCTCTCAATGCAAGACCCATTCTTCGCATCAAAACTCTGCCGTCCTGAGTTTCGGGCTTCTGGCAGTAGTCGTGCTTAACGTAGTCTATGCCCCAATCTGCAAAAACCTTTGCATCAAAGAATTCGTGGTTGTAGCTTGCAGCCTTCTGACCGCAGGTTCTGACGCCTGCACAAGTGTAAATACCCATTTTAAGGCCCTTACCATGAACGTAGTCAACAAGGCTCTTGATATCCTGATTCTTGAATTTTTGAGGGCGGGGGAGAATTATTCCTGTTTCGGGATCTCTTTCGTCCATCTCCCAATGATCGTCTATAACTACGTATTCGTAGCCTGCATCCTTAAAGCCTCTTTCGACCATAGCGTCGGCTATTTCTTTTATCAGCTCGTCGTTAAAGTTTTCGCTGAAAGTATTCCATGTATTAAATCCCATAGGGGGTGTTTTGCCTAACATATCTTTCACCTCTTTCTTATACAAGCTTCATTATAAAAAGCTTAGATCCCTTTGCGGGGAGCTTGATCCTTGTGGCATCCGTAAACACGGGATGCTTTTCGTTTGTGAATACGTCGTACATATCGCACTTAAGGTTACTGCTGTAGACCATACCAAAATCAAAAGTGTAGAACGGAACAAAAGCTTCGCTGTCGGTATCGTTTATTACAAATACGCCGTACTCCCTGTCTGTAAGGAGCTTTGTATAAACCGTGCCGTTGTCGGTCTTCAATACTGCGGGGGCGCGGCTCTCCTCGTCCTTAAGGATGCGTATCATACCCTTATTTGTGAGCACTTCAACCTGCTTGTTGTTAAGCTTTGCGGGATCAGCACTGATCATGATGGGTGAGCACTTTATAGCGCATGCGCTGACCTTTTTAGCAAGCTCGCAAGAGCATTCGCAGTCTACCGTAACGTCGCCAAGGCTGAGCCAGCACTGTGTGCCTGTGTAGCCTATTATGTTGTCGTCGTGATGAGCGTCAAAAGCCACATCGGGGGACTTTGTGCAGAATGAGTTTACACCCGTTGAGCGGAGCCATTTTTCAATAGCGTAGCCGTTTGTGTATTCTGAAAGGTCTGCACCATCCCACTCATAGCCCGTGTAGTACATACGGTCCATTATTTTGCTGTGATCAAAATTGAGGGCATAGAACACCCATCTGCCGGAGGCTCTCAACGCCATATTCATTCTTCTTAAGGGAGTAAAGAAGCCTGCTGTTGCAGGAATGTCACAAGCGGTATGCGATATATAATCAATGCCGATCTTAGCAAACGTTTCGGCGTCAATATACTCTCTGTCAAGGCTGCCGGGGTAGCCGTTGGGAGTCAAAGCACCAACACTCGTGGTGATTGCAAGCTTCATTCCCTTGGCGTGGAGCGCCGCGGAGAGATACTTAAGTCCAAACGGGAATTTTGAAGTATCCTCAACAAGTCTGCCGTTTTCATCTCTTGAGGGTAAGCACCATGCATCGCCTATATTGAGATATTTGTAGCCTGCCGCAACAAGGCCAAGCTCTACCATCTTATCTGCGGCCTTTAATACCGCTTTTTGATTAACGTTTTCGCCCAAAATCTTTTCGAGAGAAAAGCCCATTGGTGGTAAGAAAATGTTCATTAGTTATTTCCTTTCTTTGTATATGTAAATGCAGAGTAAATTACTCTTTTAAGTGTTTCATTGTTTTAAGTGCGCATTGGGTGATTGAAACTGTGTCAACTCCGAATATTGATGTGTGGAGAGTGTCCTTGAGGGGGTCTGTCCAAACGGGATCAATAGCTTCAAAGCCGTTCATCATTCCTATTACCGAGCCTACAGTTGCGCCGTTGCAATCGGTATCAAATGCCGCCTGAACAGCCATGCATATAGATTTTCCAAAGTCGCCATCTCCGCAAAGGAGTGCCGTTGCAACTATCATTGCGTTAGAAATCGTATGACACCAATCGTGCTCGTTTTTGTCATTCCATACAGAGTGGATGTAGCTTATACAATCGTCGTAGCTTGCACCGTTTGAATGCATTCCGATAATTTTCTTAACGGAATCGTAAAGTCTGGACGTCTTTGGGATCTGGGCAAGTCCTGCAAGGATCACCGATTTAATATCGTTACAAACAGCAGCCGCCGCAATCATGGCACTTGCAAACATTTCGCCGTAAATGCCGTTTTTTGTGTGCGAGATGGATGCATCCCTGTAAGCCATATCGGCAGCCTCTTGCGGGTTGCCGGGGTTGATATAGCCAAAATAGTCGCCTCTTATCTGCGCGCCTATCCACTCACGATAGGGATTTTTGTAGTATGCAGAATCCGGAGGATCGTAGCCCATCACAAAATTTCTGAACGCAACTCTCTCGGCTGTGCAATATGCATCCTTGCTCTGTAACCGTATCCACGCGCTTGAAACGTTTTTGGGTGTAAAATTTCTGCCGTAGTTTTCAACGAGTATTTGCGCCATAACAACGTAATTAGTATCGTCGTCAACGGGCATTCCATCCAAAACGTCAATATAACAGCCGTTTTTTATCCATTCGCCGATAGCATTACACACGTCCTCGGTAAGGTCGCTGTCGAGAATATATCTGTGCATGGGGTAATTATTTGTCATTTTAAGCAGGGGAGTGAGCTTGTCATATTTCATTCCTTCAACGGGTTTACCCAAAAGACAGCCTGCCACTCTGCCAAACCATGCACCCTTTATTTTATCCGTGAGTGTGTCCTTATTAACGTCATAACTGTTAAGTCTAAAGCCGTCGCCCAGAGTTTTTATCTCATCAAGGTCATTGGGCTCGCAATAGGGATAATCCTCAATAGTTGGAGTATCGTTTATCATATCAAACAATACGTCTGCCAATCTTTCACGGTATTCACTCGGCGGTAATTCTGAAATTGCATTGAAAAGTCCCTCGTATTTTTTTACGTCAAGGCCTTCTTCTATGCATTGCCTGAATTCGGTTTTCATATTTGCGGAGTATGATTCCCATGCGGGGATATTGTTATAGCTTGGTATATGTTTTTTCACGAATGATCCTCCTGATAAGATATAGAACAATTATAACATAATGAAATGCGTTATCCGCATTTCTACCTTAAATGTTTCAATAATCGCATTTGAACAAACGAAGTTTGTACCATGCTTGCGATTATTATAACATAATGAAACGCGCAATACGCGTTTCTACCTCAAATGTTTCAATAATTACATCAAAGAAGCTTTAGCTTCGTTCAATATTGTAATTATTATAACATAATGAAATGCGTTATCCGCATTTCTACCATAAATGTTTCAATAATCGCATTTGAACAAACGAAGTATGTACCATGCTTGCGATTATTATAACATAATGAAATGCGTTATCCGCATTTCTACCTTAAAAGTTTCAATAATCGCATTTGAACAAACGAAGTATGTACCATGCTTGCGATTATTATAACATAATGAAACGCGCAATCCGCGTTTCTTCCTTAAATGTTTCAATAATTACATCAAAGAAGCTTTAGCTTCGTTCAATATTGTAATTATTATAACATAATGAAATGCGTTATCCGCATTTCTACCTTAAATGTTTCAATAATCGCATTTGAACAAACGAA
>SVGF01000052.1 GCA_015056475.1 Clostridiales bacterium | reverse complement strand
CCTCTCAGCCGAATGCATTCAGCTCCCAAATGACGGTGTTATTATAGCATGGTTTGGGTGATTTGTCAAGGGGGATTTTGATTAGATGTGAAAAAAGTTTTGATGAGGGTGGGGGCTTGCTCCCGCCGTTTGCGGTGGAAATAGGTTAAGCGAAACGGACCGTCGAGGACGCCGGTCCCTACGAGATCAATGACGTTTTGTCGGATGAATGCGTAGAATCCGTAGGGGCGATTCACAATTGCATTATGAATCATTTACACCTCATCCGTCACGCTACGCGCGACATTGTTCTCCCACTGGAGAAGGCTTTGGACAGTCGAGGACGCGAAGTCCCTACGAGGTTAATGATGTTTTATCGGAGGTATATACAATAAAAAAGAGATATGAAAGGATGGACCGATCATATCTCTTTTTATGTTTGTGGTTGATAGTTAGTCAACGGGCTAATGTAAAATTAGTCGTCGATCTCTTCTTCAACAGGAGCACCAACGGGGCAAGTGTCAGCACAAGCGCCGCAACCGATGCAAGTTTCGGGATCGATAACGAAGATGCTATCGCCTTCTGTGATAGCGTCAACAGGGCAGCCTTCAGCGCAAGCGCCGCAGGAGATGCATTCGTCTGTGATCTTAAATACTGTCTTCATGATAATACCTCCATATTTATGCGGATAATTACCGCATTATCAAACAATATATATTATATCGTTTTATTTCAAAATCGTCAAGTGGTTTTTGAAAATTTTTTTAATTACTCTTGGTTTTTGGGTTGTTCAGCTTTTGAACCATCCTTATCTCGGTTGGATCTGTGCTTATTCTTTTTGAAATTTTCCTGCTTGGGCTCGTTTTCCTGCTGAGGCTTATGATACGGCTTACCCTTTTTGTGATTGTGCGGCTTTTGAGTATCTGTGGTCTGAGTTTCTAAGCCCTCGGGGTTATCCTTTGGCGCCTTGTTAAAGGGCTTGTGCTTTTTTTCTTCGGCAGGAGGATTTGACTCGTTATGATCAGCGGATGATCTGTCCTTTTGATTGTCGTGATGAGGCTTATTCTTTTTGTTGAAGGGCTTGTGCTCACGACGCTTTTCTTCGGGATGATGGTTTAGTGATTCTTCGGCGGAAGAATTGATTTGCTCATCGGGCGAATGAGTTTGTTGTTCAGCGGGTTCATCGTGCTTATTTTCGTGCGATCTGTCATCAAACTTTTCGTGTTTGTTTTCGTGCTTTGATTCGTGAGGCTTTTTACCGTCGGCATTGTGCTTATTGTATGGCTTTGAACGTGATTTTGCCTTTGCTACAGCGCCTGTGCTTTCCTCATCGGGAATAAAGTCGTTGTTGTCGCCCTCTTCCTCCTCGTGGATTATGCGCTTTGCATCGTCACCGCGTGTAATGTCGTCGATATGGAAGACTGTTGTGTCCGTGCTGCCGTCGGGATTTGTAACCTTGACTCTTACGGATTCCTTGAGAGGATAGGTTGCAACGACCTGGGCGGGTCCCTTTGGTGTCATAACGGTTTCGTCATGAGCGGGGAGCTTTTCATTCATTTCGTCGTAGAAATCCTTTTCAAAATTTAAGCAACAGATGAGTCTTCCGCAAAGTCCGGAGATCTTTGTGGGGTTGAGGGAGAGGTTTTGCTCCTTTGCCATTTTGATGGATACGGATGCGAAATCGCCCAAGAATTTTTTACAGCAGATTTCGTTACCGCATGCACCAAGACCACCGAGGATCTTTGTTTCGTCCCTTACTGCGATCTGTCTGAGCTCGATCCTTGTTCTGAAAAGAGTTGCAAGGTCTTTAACCAATTCTCTGAAGTCAACTCTGCCGTCTGACGTGAAATAGAATATGAGCTTTGACCCGTCAAAAGTATATTCGGCATCAACGAGCTTCATGTCAAGCTGATGCTGTTCAATTTTTTTCAAGCACTTATCAAATGCATCCTTTTGTCTTTCGAGGTTGTTTTCAACAGTTCTTTCGTCCTCGGGTGTGGCAATTCTTATTACCTTTTGCAGGGGCTGAACTATTTCATCCTCGGGCACGTTTCTGATGCCGATAACGGTCTGACCGAATTCGATGCCTCTGGATGTTTCAACAACAACGTTGTCGTTCTTTTTTATATCCAATCCGTTGGGACTGAAATAATAGATCTTTTTTGTAGATCTGAATCTTACTCCGATTACTTCCAATGTATACTCCTTTTATCTGTATAGATTACCATTTTAATAACAAGCTCTTGAGGCAAAGCAAATATGATACGTTGCCGTTGAGCATTTTGTGTGTGTCAGAGATTCTTTCAAGGAATCTCACTATTCTTTTAAGGTCTGCAACCTCGGCTATTGAGGAAATAAGCTCTTGCTTGTCCGAATTGAACGTGAGAGAATCTCCCTTGCAAAGCTTATATATGCAGGCGTCCCTTATGATCTCGTTGAGCCGATAGATATATTGCAATGCGCTTTCTCTGCTGTCGATATTCTGAACTGAGTCAAGCAGAGTTTCCATATCGTTTTGAATGAGTGCAGTTGCTGATGACAGGACTGTTGCTCTTATGCCGTCATCGTCAGAAAGTGAGGTTATAAGCCTACCCGGATTGCCCTGACAACGGTTTATGAGATCCTTATATTCGTTGGGGGAAAGCTCGGGGACTTTTTCGGCAAGAATGCGGGTCAACGCGCTTTTGCTGTAGGGAGTCATAGCGATGCACCGGCATCTTGAAATTACCGTTGAGAGCATTGCGTATCTGCTTGAAGCGAGCAAAAAGAAAATTGCGTGCTCCGGCGGCTCCTCTATGAACTTAAGCAAGGCGTTTTGCGCAGGCTGAGTCATTTTGTCGGCGTTTTTTATGATGTATATCTTTTTTGTGCCGATGTATGGGGCGGTGTATGCACCGTCAGTCATATCTCTTACGTCTTTAACGCTTATGGATGCTTTATTCTCAGTTGAAAGCACTGTAACGTTTGGATGTGAGTCGAACGATTCAAAGTAGGTACAGCAGGCACAATGACCGCAGGGCACATTGCCGATGGGGGATTCGCACAACAGCAGCTGTGCAAACGCACTGGCAAGTGTAAATTTACCCGAGCCGACCTCGCCTGTGATGAGGTATGCGTGCGACAACTTTTGGGCGTTGAAATCGTTCAATAAAAGCTGTGCTGTATGTGTTGAAGTGAAAATATCTTGGTTCAAGCCTTTATGCCCCTCTTTTTAAGATGCGAAAGGATATCGCTGAATATTCCGTCGGGGGATTGGGATGCATCGACAACGCAGATCCTTTCGGGATGCTTATTCGCCTGTGCTAAGAAGCCTTCGCGCACTCTTTGCTTAAACGAAAGCCCTTCAAGCTCAAGCCTGTCAGCTTCGCCTCTGCCCGAAACTCTTTGAAGGCTGACGTCAAGCGTGAGGTCAAGAAGGAACGTTACGTCGGGATGAGCATCCTTTACAACGAGGTCGTTAAGCTGGTTGAGCACGCTTTCGTCTATTTTTCTGCCCGCAAGCTGATATGCGTATGATGAATCGTAATATCTGTCGCAGATGACGCATTCACCGTTTGCTATTCTGGGGGCGATGACCTCGTTTATATGCTGTGCTCTGTCGGCATAGTAGAGGAGAAGCTCCGCCATTGAGCAAAGTGCTGTATTGTCCTTATCGAGAAGGATATTTCTGATCTTGTTGCAAAGCTCGCTTCCGCCGGGCTCACGAGTTACGGTTACTGTGTAACCGAGATCTTCAAGATACGCCTTTAACATATTTATTTGTGTGGTCTTGCCTGCACCATCTATGCCTTCAAAGCTTATAAACAGACCCTTGCTCATTTTGTACTCCTTTGATCTTGTTGGTTGAGTTTTAACACGTAGCTTCGCCTTGTTTTGTTGTTTGTTACGTTAAAATATTTGAAGCTGTTTCGTACCTTTATGTTGGTTTCAAGCTGTGGATTCATATTGAAGCTCTGCACACCCCTTGATTTTGCAAAATCAAACATTTCGCAAAGCAAGGTAGCGTTTACACCTCTGCGCTGATAATCCTCCCTCGTGGCGATGAGCAAAAGATCGATGGTTTTGGGATGCTTTGACTTTAGCGCTCTTAAGAGGGGAAGGGCGCTGAAAATATTGAGCCTGCCTCGGTATTTTTTGAGAGGCTCAGAAAGGCTGGGCATACCAATACCAAATGAAATAAGCTCGTCGTTTTCATCGATTATTAATCTTATATAATCGAGCGTTAAAAGCTCTATGTACTGACTTATAAAGGCGTCGATCTGCTTTTGGGTAAGAGGTACTACGGCGTATAAATTTTCGTACGCTTCGTTCAACAATGCAAAAATACTTTGACCGTATTTTTCCTTGAGCTCATTAAGAGAGCGAGCCTGATATACTCTGAGATTATACTTTGTTAATGCTCGTTGCGAAATTTGTCTTAAGGTGTCGGGAATGGTGTCAACTGTCATTCTGTATTCAAGCCAATCGACATCCTTTGTAAAGCCGTATTTTTCAACGTATTCGGGGTAATACGGGTGATTATATATTGTGGTGAGAGTGCCTTCTTCGTCAAAGCCTTGAATAAGCATACCCTCGGGGTCCATATCACAAAAGCCCAACGGCCCGATAACTGAATCCATGCCGTTTTGCTTTAACCAATTACATGCGGTATCGAGCAGAAGCTTTGCGACCTCGTAATCCTCAATAAAGTCAATAAAACCGAATCTGCCTGTATTTTCATGGAATTTTTCTATATGCTTGTGATTGATTATGGCGGCTATTCTGCCAACGGTGTGACCGTTGTTGTCTTTTGCGAGCCAATATTTTGCATTGCAATACTCAAATGCGGGGTTTTTGTCGGGGTCAAAGGTTGCGATATCATCACTTAAAAGACCGGGAATATAACAATTATTATCTTTGTAAAGCTTATTGGGAAAATCGGCAAATTCTTTTAACTGTTTTTTGCTTTTTACTTCAACGATCGAATAATCCATATTGCTCTCCTTGGTAATATTATGACAATATTGGCACAAAGGGTGAACCTATTTCACCGCATAATGATATTATATCATAGATATTAAAAATAATCAACAATTTTAATGAATTTTTATTTAATTACGTTGCTTGAATGGCGTGGATTACTTGTATTGTTCATAATTCTTTGATAATGTAAACTTTTTTTTAAGACGGTTGACAATGTGCCGTTTTATATGTTATAATTATAACGTTATATTGAAATCAAGGAGATACATAAATGAAAAGATGGTTATTTTCTGTGCTTGCTGCAGTTATGCTTATGAGTATTGCAGCATGTGGCACACCCGATCCCACACCTTATTCCACTAAGGTAAAATTTACGGACGACAGCGGTAAAACTTGTTTTTACGAGTACGAGTATCTTGGAACTGCGCTTACTGCTTTTCGCATAATCGATGCAAATTCTGTACCGATCGTTGAATATAAGACTACTGACGATATGACGGTGAGCGCAACTCAGGCTACCAGAGGTACTGTGACTGTGCGCCTTACTTATGCTGACGATGACGCTACGGTTGAAACGTTGTCATACGTTAACGGTAAGTTTGAACATGCTTATAAGTATATAAACAATTCAAAGGGCGAGCAGATAATGATATCGTTTAAGCGATATGATAAAAACGGAGAATTGATCATAGACAGAACGATCGGTCAAACAGGCGTTGACAGATTTTTGACGTATACGTACACTAAGGACAGATGTATAGTAAACGAGTGCTTGCCCGGCAACAAAACGCTCTTTATCCACAGATATAAAGCGGCAGACGGCTCGGTTATTGAGGATTTTAGACACTTCTTTGATGAAAACGGCACAAAGCTCGGTTGGATAATGTACGACGGAGATGGTGAGATCCTTGAGAGGGAAGTAATGACTTACGTTCCTGCTTATAATGACGGCACAGCTCGCGAGGTTGAGCTTAAGGATGCCAACGGTAATACATACGGCACAGCAAAATATGATGCTAAGGGCAACCTTGTTGAGGACAATAAAGATTAATGCAATTTAGCAAGAATAATGATAAGATCGACTGATTCAGTATCTGTCGATCTTTTTGTATATTACCCAATATTACGGTAAAATTAATTTTCTGTAAAATACGCTCAATTCTCTTGACAAAACTGCGATGTTAGTATAAAATATTACCAGTAATGTAAAGTGGAGGAATATGTATGGCAGATAATCCAAGTATACAGACAATGATATCTTTAATTAAAAGTAAACCTGTGCCTCAGCATATTGCGATAATTATGGACGGTAACGGCAGATGGGCAAAAATGCACGGATTTGTGCGTACGGTAGGCCACAGATACGGTGTTGAAAAGCTTAAGGAATTGCTTGTTACTTGTAAAGCGATAGGTATTAAATACGTTACGGTATATGCATTTTCTACGGAGAATTGGTCACGTCCCAAGGATGAGGTGGACACCTTAATGCGCCTTATAGTTGAGTTTATTAACAGGGAGATAGATAATATTAAAAAGGAAGGCGCAAGGATACGCGTTTTGGGCGATTACAGCGTGCTTCCCGAGGAGTCAAGAAATGCGGTGGAATACGCGATAGCTCATACTGCAGAGAATACTGATCTTCATTTGAACGTAGCACTTAATTACGGCGGAAGGGCGGAGATAGTAAAGGCTGTTAAGGAGATAGCTCAAAAGATCAGCTCCGGGGAGTTGAGCCTTGATGACGTAGGTGAAAAAACTGTGTCCGATCATCTGTATACTGCAGGCATGCCCGATCCCGATCTTGTAATACGTACTGCGGGAGAGATGCGACTCAGTAATTTTCTTCCATATCAGAGTGCTTATTCTGAGATATGGGTCAGTCCTCCGGATGTTTTTTGGCCGGATTTTGGCAAGGAAGTTTTTTTGCGAGCAATAATGGATTACCAAAAGCGTGACAGACGCTTTGGCGGTCTTTCTTCAAAGTGATGGAGGGAATATGAAGACGAGAATTATATCTGCAGCGGTTATGATACCGTTGGTTGTTATTTGCCTTATATTTGGCGGTGTTGTATTTGACGTTCTGATAGCGCTGGTTTCTCTTATATCGGTATTAGAGGTAACGAGCGCACTTAAAAAGGCTGAGATCAAGACCTTTTGGGTTTTGAATCTTATTTATTCTGTGGCTGCATCTATTGCGGTTTATTTTGGTTCGGAAGCGTGGCTTTTCAGAACGTTGATACTTTTTGTGCTCATAACGTTACCTTTGTCGTTTATTTTGCCGAAGGCTGATTTGAAAATGGGCGTTGCAACGGTGTTTGTTATGATATATCCCACAACGTTGTTGGGAGTATTCTGCCTTGCTGAGTCACTCGGTTGGGTGTATATCGTGGCAGGTGCTGCATCTGCGGTGATTACTGATACAGCGGCATATTTTACGGGCAAGTATCTTGGTAAGAGGAAGCTTAGCCCAAAGATAAGCCCCAACAAAACAGTTGAAGGCGCGATCGGCGGTGCGGTTGCTACGCTTGTGCTGATATCTGTTTACGGAATACTTTGCAGAGTGTTTATGACGGGCACTATAGGCGTGGCACATACGGTTGCATGGCTCGTTGTTGCGCTTTTGTGCGGTATTTTTGCGCAGATTGGAGATCTTTTTGCATCATACATAAAGAGAATATGCGATATAAAGGATTTCAGTAATATAATTCCGGGCCATGGCGGTGTTACGGACAGGATCGACAGCGCATTATTTACTATTGTGATAGTTTATTTGTTTGCTTCGATGGGAATAATCTAACGTTGAGGAAATATAATTAAATATGAAAAGAATAGCTGTGTTTGGATCTACGGGCTCTATAGGCACGCAGACTGTTGATATTATAAAAAAATACCCTGAGCTGTTTTCGCTTACTGCTTGCTTTGCTTATAAAAATGCTCAGCTTGTAAAAGCTCAGGCGGATGAGCACGGTGCCGGATACGTAGGTTTATTTGATGCGGATTCGCACTCGGACTTGAAGAAGTCGTATTGCGGTAAGGCGTGCGTTATTGATCCTACGGGGGATCTGAGCGAAGTGTTTGCACAGAGCGATATAGTTGTGGTATCAATAAGCGGCTTTGCAGGGATAGGCGTGACACTTTCTGCGCTTAAATGCGCAAAGACTGTTGCTATTGCAACAAAGGAAGTGCTTGTTTCTGCGGGTGAGATAGTAAACGATTACGTGAAGAAATATAACGGAAAGCTGATACCTATTGACAGTGAGCATTCCGCAATATGGCAATGCTTGCAGGGAATAAACGTTGGTGGCGATTACAGGGATCACGTTCACAGACTTATTCTTACGGCTTCGGGCGGTCCTTTCAGAACGTTTGAGAAAAAGGATATGGAAAACGTCACGGTTGAAATGGCATTGAAGCATCCTAATTGGAGCATGGGCGCAAAGATAACCATTGATTCTGCATCCATGATGAATAAGGGGCTTGAGGTCATAGAGGCACAAAGACTTTATAACGTTGGCGTTGACAAGATAGACGTATTGATACATCCGCAGAGCATTGTGCATTCGATGGTTGAGTGCGTTGACGGTAATATCATTGCACAGCTTGGTAATGCGGATATGCGCCATCCTATTTTGTACGCTTTGACTTATCCCGACAGAGTTGATACGCGCTTTGGCAGGCTTGATCTTACAAAGCTTTCGGGACTTACGTTTGAGAAACCCGATATGGAGAAATTTTCGTGTCTTGCCCTTGCGTATGAGGCTTTGAGGATGGGCGGAATTGCTCCGTGCGTGCTTAATGCGGCAAATGAGAGAGCTGTGGAATTGTTTTTGGCAAAACAGATCAAATTCACAGAGATTTCAACGTTCGTTCACGGCAGAATGATAGAGCTGTGCGATAATAATATCGGTGACAGCGCGGGCTGTACTCTGGACGATATTATGCGCGCGGATAAGCTTGCAAGAAGAGCTTAACGTCACAATTTAACAAAACGAGAGGTTTTATACACAATATGAATGCAATTTATACGATAATCGCATTTTTGGTGGGCTTTACTCTTATGGTGCTTGTGCACGAGTGGGGCCATTACATTACGGGACGCATGTTCAAGGCAAAGATAGATGAATTTGCACTTGGAATGGGACCGAAGATATATCAGAAACGTTCAAAGAAGACGAACGTTTTGTTTTCTTTGAGATCGATACCGATAGGCGGATTTGTAAAGTTTACAGGTGATGACGAGGTTTACGGTGAGCAGGCTCCCGTAACAGATGAGAAGGATCCTTATCTTTTGCCTAATCTGGCTGTGTGGAAAAGATTTATAATATACGCTGCGGGCGCATTTATGAATATTGTGCTCGGATTTGTTTTGATAGTGGGTCTTTTGGCTGTTTTTGGAATAGAAACGACTGTTCCAAAGGTTGGCAGTGTTATAGAGAATACTCCCGGTTACGTTGCAGGTCTTCAGGCGGGCGACAGATTTGTAAGCATTAACGGCACGGTTATTGATGCTGAGGATGATCTTGCCGCGGTAGATCAGATATCTTCGCTCATAGTTGGCGGAGGAGAGCTTAACGTGGTAGTTGAGCGTGACGGGAAATTGGTTGACCTTGTAATTACCCCTGAATACGATGAGGAAAGTAAAACTTATAAGGTCGGATTCTATTTTGGAACAAAGATAGAGCATATGCCGTTTGGCGAGCTTATAATAACGTCTGCAAGGACTGCGGGCAACATGATGACGATGATCTATCAAGTGTTAGGTAACCTTATTTTTAAGGGTGAGGGCGCTGAGAATATAGGCGGACCGGTTGCAATCATTACGGTTATAAGCAGTGCCGCAAGACAGGGCATAATGTCGGTAATAAGTGTGTTTGCTTCGCTGACGCTTAATCTGGCGGTGGTTAATATGCTTCCTTTCCCTGCGTTGGACGGTGGTAAGTGCTTGTTGCTCATAATTGAGGGTATTACACGAAAGCCCATCAATAAAAAGGTGGAAGGCTGGATAAATCTTGTTGGTTTTGCGGCTTTGATGCTTTTGATGGTGCTTGTTGGTGCTAAGGATATATTCAATCTTATAGCAGGCTGATATAAAATTTAAGAAAAAGAGATAAAGCTATGAACAGAAAAGTAACAAAGGAAATAAAAATAGGTAACGTTGCTATCGGAGGTATGAACCCGATAGCGGTGCAGTCTATGACGAATACCGATACTAAGGATAGCTCTGCTACGCTTCGTCAGATAGAAGAGTTGCACAAGAGGGGATGCCACATTGTAAGGAGCGCAGTATATGACAGCGAGTGCCTTGAACCTCTTAGAACGATCGTTAGAAACTCTCCGATACCCGTTGTTGCTGACGTTCATTTTGATTACAGGCTTGCGGTAGGCGCTATTGATGCGGGCGTTGCTAAGGTCAGAATTAATCCCGGCAATATAGGTGACGACGATAAGATAAGAATTGTTGCGGATGCTGCAAGGGCAAACGGTGTGCCGATAAGAGTTGGAGCAAATTCGGGATCTTTGAATGCAGATTTTGAGAAGAAATACGGTCACGGTGCAATAGCAATAGCGGAAAGCGCACTTGCAAACGTTGCAACGCTTGAAAAACACGGATTTGACAATATAGTTGTTGCGGCAAAGTCTTCAAACGTGTCGCAAATGCTTGAAATATACAGATACGTATCAAAGAGGGTGGATTATCCGCTTCATCTGGGCGTTACGGAGGCAGGCGACGTGCTTGCGGGAACAGTTAAGAGTGCGGTTGGTATAGGGTCGTTGCTTCTTGACGGAATAGGTGATACGCTGAGAGTATCCCTTACCGCCGATCCCGTAAAGGAGGTTGACACCGCTTATGAAATATTGAGAGCTGTTGGCTTGTATAACGGCGGTGTGGAGATAATATCGTGCCCGACCTGCGCAAGAACGAATTATGATCTTGAAGGTACTGTTGCAAAGCTAAGAGAGCGCTTTGCAGGTGAAAGACGGTCCATTACTGTTGCTGTTATGGGCTGTATAGTAAACGGACCCGGCGAGGCCAGCCATGCTGATATAGGCATTGCGGGCGGTAAGGGCAAGGTAGTAATGTTTGAGCACGGACAAAAGGTTGCAGTTTTGCCCGAGGAGGAAGCGGTGGACGCTCTTTACGAAAGGGCAATGAGTATTCTTAATTCAAAATAATTCGCTTTTACGGGGACTTATTTTGTGTCCCCGTATTTTTTAGGTAGGATAAAATGACGTTAAATGAACATTTTAAGGACAAGGGGCATCTTGAGTTTTTGAGCAGTACGGAGCTTGAAAACGCCCGTTACGATAAAAACAGCGGAAATCTGCGGCTCACTGTGGTTGTGGATAAGTTGTTGTCGCCATCGGACGAGCTGGAATTAAAGCAACTGTTTGCCCAGAAGCTACATATAAGCGCAGATTCGATAAGCCTTGTGCAGATGATGAGGCAAATGCGCAAGTTTGAGCCGTCAAAAATGCAGGATTATGTACGCGAGCTGAAGCACAGACTGCACGAGCTTGGTATGAGGACGTGCGAGTATGCCGTGAACGACATTACGTTTGTGCCGCCGTCAATGCTTGTTGTGGAAGCTCTGAGCGATATTGATCTGAAAATGCTTGAAAGGCACAATGCTGATAAGATTATAAAAACGTGGTTTTTTGAGAATTTTGGTGTGGATCACACCGTTGAAATGCGCGTGAATGATAAAACTCTTGCCCAGATCATATCAGAGCACAGAGAGCTCAGAGATAAAGAGGTTCAGAGTGCTATTGTAAAGCGCACGGCATCAAGAACTGCTCAGCCCGAAAAGGCAAAGGGGGAAAAGGGCGCTATATCTTATGATAGTCCGATATACGGTAAGTCATTTTCCGGTGACGTTTTGACTATGGACGAGCTTGAGCCCGGTCCCGGCCTTGTTATTATTGAGGGCGAGGTGTTCAGCTGTGATTCAAGGCTTACCAAAACGGGTAAGACCATATTTACGTTTGAATTTACGGACAGAACGAATTCCATGGTAGCCAAGCTCTTTCTTAATGAGAATCAGGTTGATGACGTTGTGGGCAACGTTAAGGTTGGCACTGCGTTAAGAGCCAGGGGCGAATATATATACGACAGCTACTCCAAGGAAAACGTATTCAACGTTAAGGCGATGTATCTTGTGCCGAAAAAGGAAAGAGTGGATACGTCCGAAGAAAAGAGAGTGGAGCTTCACGCTCATACCATCATGTCTGCTTATGACGGCATGATAGAGCCCAAGGATCTGGTAAAGCGCGCCATGGCATGGGGGCATAAGTCCATTGCAATTACCGATCACGGTGTGCTTCAGGCAAACCCCGATGCGTTTGCGACTGCGGGAAAGGATCCCAATTTTAAGGTGATATTCGGTTGCGAGGGTTACCTTGTTGACGACGTTGAGGGGCTTATTAAGGGTCATAGCGGTTTGATAAGCGAGGCTGAGATAGTTGCATTCGATATTGAAACGACCGGCTTGGAAAGAACTAAGGAAAGTATCATAGAGATCGGCGCGGTAAAGATGAAGAATGGTCAGATCATCGATAGATTCGATACGTTTGTTGATCCCGAAAAGTTCATTCCATACGAGATCACAAAGCTTACGGGAATCACAAACGAGATGGTTTCGGGACAGCCGACTGCTGACGTTGCTATAAGCAGATTTAAGGAATTTATAGGCGACAGCGTGCTTGTGGCGCACAATGCGCAGTTTGATATGGGCTTTATAAGATGCACAGCCACAAGATGCGGAATTAAAATATCAAACAGAAGCATTGATACGCTTTTACTGGCGAGGGCTTTGATTACGGACAGCAAAAAGCATGACCTTGCTACGGTTGCAAGCTATTTTAAGATAGATCAGACGTCGCACCACAGGGCTGATGACGATGCTTACGTGTGCGGACAGATATTTGAAAATCTGTTGAATATCATGTGCAAGGACGGTGTGGAAACGTTTGAGGACCTTAATCGTTATTTTGCAAAGAATTTTGAAAACAGACTGCCGAATTATCATATAGTTATTCTTGCATTGAATAAGGACGGTATGTTCAATCTCAACAAGATAGTGTCCGAAGCGCATCTGAATCATTATTTTAAGCGTCCGAGAATACCGAGAAGCTTGCTTGACGAAAACAGAGGCAATCTGATAATTGGCTCTGCGTGTGATGCGGGCGAATTGTACGAGCTTGTGCTCAATAACGCTAAGGAAGAAGTTATAGCTAAGGCGGCTTCGTATTACGATTATCTTGAGATACAGCCACTGGGAAATACACAGCACCTTGTTGATGACGGAAGTGTTAGGGACGTGACTGACCTCATGAATATAAACAGAAAGATAGTTTCTGTTGCTAAATCACTTGGAAAGCCTTTTGTTGCTACGGGTGACGTACACTTTATGGAGCCCGAGGACGATATATTCAGAGGGATCATAATGTCTGCAAAGGGCTTTGAGGATGCTGATAATCAAGCGCCGCTGTATTTCAGGACTACGGATGAAATGCTTGAGGAATTCAGTTATCTTGGAGCAGAGGATTGCAGGAAGGCTGTAATAGAATATCCGAATCAGATAGCGGATATGGCTGAAAAATACAAGCTCATGCCCGATCATCTTGTTGCGCCCGACCTTCCGGGGGCAAAGGAGGAGATCATAAACTCCTCGTGGGAGAGAGCGCACGAGATATACGGAGAGAATATTCCGCCACTTATAGAAGCAAGAATAAATAAGGAGCTTAATTCGATAATATCAAACGGCTATCAGGTGCTTTATCTTACTGCGAGAAAGCTTGTTTTGAAGTCGAATGAGGACGGATACCTTGTTGGATCAAGAGGCTCGGTAGGGGCATCCTACGTTGCATATCTTACGGGTATTACCGAGGTAAACGCTCTTGAGGCGCACTATCTTTGCGATAAGTGCAAGCACGTTGATTTTGACGTGCCGCCACACGCTTGCGCGTTTGACCTTGGCGACAGAGAATGCCCGCATTGTCACATTCCGATGTCAAAGCACGGGTTGGATATGCCGTTTGAAGTATTCCTCGGCTTTAAGGGCGACAAGGTTCCTGATATAGACTTGAACTTTTCGGGTGAATATCAGAACAGAATTCACAGATATACTGAGCAACTTTTCGGTAAGGAGAACGTGTTTAAGGCGGGTACCATTGCGATGATTCAGGATAAGACTGCTTACGGTATTGTAAAGAAATATCTTGAACAGCACAATAAGACGGTATCATCCGCTGAGATGAACAGACTTACGAAGGGCTGCACGGGCATAAAGAGAACTACAGGTCAGCACCCTGCGGGCATGGTAGTTGTGCCGGTGGACAGAAGCATTTACGAGTTTACTGCGCTTCAGCACCCTGCTGACGACACTGAGTCGGTCGTTACAACAACGCATTACGACTTCCACTTTATTCACGATACGCTCGTTAAGCTTGACCTTTTGGGTCATGACGGTCCGACACTTTTGAAGATGCTGGGCGACCTTTCGGGTGTGATAATTAACGATATTCCTGCGGCGGATAAGCCTACGATGTCACTCTTCTACAGCGATGAAGCTCTTGATCTTAAGTACGGTGAGCTTTTTATGCCGATCGGAACGCTTGGAATTCCCGAGTATAATACGCCGTTCCTAAGACAGATATTGCTTAAGGTACAGCCGAAGACCTTTGACGAGCTTATAAGCATCAACGGTCTTTCACACGGTGAAGGTATCTGGATAGGTAACGGTCTTGACCTTGTTGAAAGCGGAACTGTTCCGTTTACGGACGTTGTGGCGTACAGAGAACAGATAATGTTTAAGCTTATTGGTTGGGGATTGGATCCGAAGATGTCGTTTGACGTTATGGAAAGCGTAAGAAAAGGTAAGGGCTTAAAGGATGAGTGGGTTCAGGCGATGCACGAGAAAAACGTACCGCAATGGT
>SVGF01000051.1 GCA_015056475.1 Clostridiales bacterium | reverse complement strand
ACTTAATTCCCGAATCCGCCGAAAAGCACACACCGGCTGAACTTTCGCCGAGCATTGATGCTCACTACCATTGTTCAGAATGCGGTAAATACTTCACCGCGGGCAAGACAGAAACAACTCTTGACGCGCTCACAGGTGAAACACCCTCCCACAGTTTTGATCAAAAGCATAATTCTACCCATCATTGGGACGAATGTTCTTGCGGCTTAACGCAAAACGAGTCCATCCACACAGGTGGCACGGCGACCTGTAAGGAAAAAGCAGTCTGCCAAATGTGCTTTGAACCCTACGGCGACCTTTCCGACCACGATTATGGCAACTTGATTCCCGAATCCGCCGAAAAGCACACACCGGCTGAACTTTCGCCGAGTGTAGCCGCTCACTACCATTGTGCTGAGTGCGGAAAATACTTCACCGAAAACAAGGCAGAAACAACTCTTGATGCGCTTTCGGGCGAAACTCCCACCCACAGCTTTGACCAAAAGCATAACTCTACACATCATTGGGATGAGTGCTCCTGCGGCTTAACGCAAAACGAGTCCATCCACACAGGCGGCACGGCAACATGCAAGGATCGTGCAATCTGCCAAACGTGCTTTGAACCCTACGGCGACCTTGCCGATCACGATTACGGCAACTTGATTCCCGAATCCGCCGAAAAACACACGCCCACCGAGCTCAAGCCGAGTGTATCCGCTCACTACCATTGTGCTGAGTGCGGTAAATACTTCACCGAAAGCAAGGCAGAAACGACTCTTGACGCGCTCACAGGTGAAACTCCAACTCACAGCTTTGATCAAAAGCACAACTCAACCCATCATTGGGATGAATGTTCCTGCGGACTCAAGCAAAACGAGTCCATCCATACAGGTGGCACGGCAACTTGTAAGGATCTCGCAATCTGCGAAACTTGCTTAGAGCCCTACGGTGACCTTGCTGACCACGATTACGGCGAATTAATTCCCGAATCCGCCGAAAAGCACACGCCCACCGAGCTCAAACCGAGTGTAGCCGCTCACTACCATTGCGCTGAGTGTGGCAAATACTTCACCGAAAGCAAGGCAGAAACAACGCTTCCGGAGCTCACAGGCGAAACTCCAACTCACAGCTTTGATCAAAAGCACAATTCTACACATCATTGGGACGAGTGCTCTTGCGGTCTCAAGCAAAACGAATCCATCCACACGGGCGGTACGGCAACCTGCAAGGATTGTGCAATCTGTCAAACGTGCTTTGAATCCTACGGCGACCTTGACGATCACAATTACGGCGAGTTAATTCCAGCAGTTGACGAAAAGCACACACCGACCGAGCTCAAGCCGAGTGTAGCCGCTCACTACCATTGCGAAATATGCGATAATTTATTTACGGATGACAAGAAACTTGCTTCTTTGAAAGAATTGACGGGCAAGACTCCGACACATATTTTTAATGATTGGCAAAACGATGAGCACAAGCATTGGAAAGAGTGCTCATGCGGATCGGTATCCGAGGCGGGCGAGCATGTTGACACAGATACTGATGGATCCTGTGATTCTTGCAACTATCAGATCGTTGCAAAGGAGCCCGATCTTGGTGATAATGGTATTTTGTATTATGTCCTTTTAATTATCAGTATTATCGGTATTGCGGCAACGCTCTTGCATGGAAAAAGAAAGTTAATCAACTGACTTAAAGCGAAGCGGAGCATCTATGAGTAATGCTGACATCCGTTTGTTGGTTACCGACGGCGTCCGCACAAACGACAAAGGATAAAAGCTATGGGCACGCGTGATAACGAAGTATTTCTTGAAGTTGTAGATGCGTGCCCATAATGAATTGGCTCGCAGGCATGAATTGGCTTGCACCATGATAAAATTGCCTACGGCATTAAAATAGGGCTATTCAATTCATGAAAACAACGTTTTCAAATCATGAAGACGATAGGCTTCTATTCATGACGCAATGCGTCAATTCATTGCGGTCGGGAGAAAACTTGTGAAAGCCAACACAAAAGCACTTATGACATACGATTTTTCGTTATCATAAGTGCTTTTTTCTAATACTTTGTTATAGGGTTTACCCTTATGTGCAAACTCTTTGCTTGTGATCTGACACAAAATAAAACGGCTTCATCTCAAACAAGATGAAGCCGTTTTGCTTTGTCGTATTGTTTATTTGTGTATATACATTCTTGACATATAGTCCTCGCCGTCACCCTGTACCATACACAAAAACTCCCACCCGTATCTTTCGTAAAATCCGTTGTGGTTCGTAAGAAGATATACGGGTGAAACACCTTTTGTCCTCAGATCCTCCACCGCCATATTAAGAAGTTGCCCTGCAATGCCATGCTTGCGATGCTTTTCATCCGTATATACCGCACAGATGTTTGGAGAGAGATCCTTTCTATTGTGAAAATCATTTTCAATAACGCCCAACCCACCAACGATCATGTCATCTGCCAAGCATAAATACCATCCATATTCGGTTTGGCCATTCAGATACGCGCTCATACAATCAATGTATGCTTGTGTTGGTACGTTCCATTTCGAACTGAACCACTCTGCAGCGATACTCATAAGGCTGGGATCGGCACGTAAAGTAATATATTTATAGATCATAGATTGTTTTTCTCTCAAGCTCAACGGTGTCCTGTGCAACAAGCCTTTGATAAGACTGCTAATTTGATTTTCAGATTGCTGTTATTGCTTCTTTTCGTATGCTTTTATTATCTTAATAACAAGCTCGTGCCTTACAACGTCGGCAGGGGAGAAGTACACAAAATCAATTCCCTCAATGCCCTTCAGTACGTGCTCTGCATCTATAAGACCGGACTTTTTACCCTCGGGGAGGTCAAGCTGTTTGGTGTCGCCGTTTACTACCACCTTTGAGTTTACGCCTGTACGAGTGAGCAGCATCTTCATCTGCTCGCGCGAGGTGTTTTGCGCTTCATCAAGAATGATGTATGCATCGTTCAATGTTCTGCCTCGCATATACGCAAGCGGAGCTATCTCAATAACTTCCTTTTCTATGAGCTTTGTGTACGTTTCGTAGCCCATAAGATCGTTGAGTGCATCGTAAAGCGGACGAAGATACGGATCGACCTTCATTTTAAGGTCACCCGGTAAAAAACCGAGCTTTTCACCTGCTTCAACGGCAGGCCTTGTGAGGATGATTCTTTCTATTTCCTTCTTTTTGTATGCGCTTACAGCCATAGCCATTGCAAGATAGGTCTTGCCCGTGCCGGCAGGACCTATACCAAAAACTATATCGTTCTTTTTCATAGCATCAACGTAACGTCTTTGACCTGCGGTCTTGCATCTGATGGGCTGACCCTTGCAGTTAACAAAAATAACGTCGGAGAGTATCTTATTCATGTTCTGAGTGTTTTCGTCGCAAACAAGATGATAAACGTAATTTACTCTGCCTCTGTCAACAAATTCTCCTTTATCTATCATATCCACAAGGTTTTCTATCACCTTTTGAACAACGTCAAGCTTATCATCGGGACCTATGAGTTGCACAGCCGCGTCCTTTTGCAGCATTGTAACGCCTGTCAATTCCTCAATTGCGTGCGCATTCTCGTCAAGTCCGCCAAAAAGCTCCTGTATTATGTGGGGCTCAACAGGTATAAGTCTTGCATTGCCAATTTGTTCTTCAGTCATTCTTTTTATTCAGCTCCTCTGCTTTTGCTTTTATCTCATCTATATCCGATTGGGGTATGCCTTGGCTTACTCCAATGGTATGTATTGCCGTGACAACAGTTGAGGCACTCAATTTGCCTGCTTTACTGTCATAGCTGTATTCTATGCTTTGCGATTCAATTTCAGCGCCTATGGGAATCAGTCTTTTGGCATCGTTGTATGCCTTTGTCATTACCTTTGCTTGCGCCAATGAATAAAGCTCGCTTTCGTCTTTTAATGTGTATTCCTTATACGTGCGGCGGATAGCTTTAATCGGAAACATTCTTCCCGCTGCTGACAGCTCATATTCTTTTGTATGCTCGTCACAATTGTCAAAGCTTGTATCCTTGCCCCAAAGCTTTATTCCAAAGGCCCAAAGCTCCCTTATAACTTCGGTATTGCCCGTGTATGATCTTTTGTCGATATCGTTTATGTCAATTGATGCTGAGCCTTGGTATTTAACTCTTGCCGTGATGCTTCCCGATGAATTTTCGATCTTATAATACCCATCTGTCTGCAATCTGTCATAAATTCCGCTGATAAGCACTTGACCGGGTGACACCGTGCTGCCCTTTTGCACCAATTTGTCACCTCTCAGCGCGTTTATCTTTACTATTTCTCCGTTGACCTCGGATATTATGCTTGTTGGAGATTGGTCGTCGCGTGTAACTCCTACCACTGTTTCAACGATCCTTATATCCATCACCACACCCTTGAACTCAACTATTACCCAGTCAACGTCCTTAAGCTCTTTTTTTATTACCTTTTGTATCTCGTTTACGTCAAGCCCCGACTTAAAGCTGCCTATCGTAGCGCCTGTTGACCTTACAACCTCAAGCACTCGTGTTGCCGTCAATCTGTTAGTGCCGCTGACGTCTATTCTCCATATTGCAGATGACAATACGAATAAGAACACTACAAACATCGCCACACCGATCACAAACGCCTTGCGCCTGCCTACTCTGTGAAGCCAGAATTTTAAGCCCCACCTGCCCTTGATCCTTATTCTGCAGCGCGTGTGCCTGTTCAGCGCAAATATCTGCTTTAAGTCGCCGTAACGGATCCTGCAAAATATGCGATCATATCCGTCCCTGACAACGTTATATAACGGCACATGCTCGGTGTTACATTTATTGATGAAACGTTCAAGATTTACACCCTCAACGCTTATCATCAGCATACCCTTTATATATTCGGTAAACATTTATTCACCACCCTACTTCGCAGTAAAAATGCAGTAAACGTTTCCCGAGATTGCAACCGTACTTGAATCCATAACGTCAAGCAACAGCTCACTGCCCTCTATTCTTACAGTGCCGTCAAGGGTCTTTATTCTGACGGTTTCGGTTGAATATTCTATAAGTCCCTTGTGATTCTCCAATATAAGCCTGTAATTTCCCGTAAGCATAATTTTTGACGTGCCAACAGAAACCTCATCCGGAACTCCCATCTTTTTTGTTACCTTGCCAAGCAACAGCCTCAAACGGTTCACATCCTGCACCTGCCTTATAATATTTTATGAGGAATCATCCCCGGTTATATATTATATGCCGGATGTGAAAAAGTAAAACTTATTGAGCCTTATTACTTTATCAAAGCAGAAAGATCAACCGTGTACGGATAAATGTTCCCGTGGCGGTCCCTTTCAATAACAGCTAACGATTTTTTAGAAAAACCTCTCGGGCGAGATGGGCTTCCGGGGTTTACAAACCATACTCCGTAAAAATTTGTAACGTCTGCCACGTGCGTATGCCCGTAAAGACAAATATCTGCTTCAACGGACCTTGCCTGTGCAGAAAGCGCATAAAGATCGTTTTCAACCCTGTAACGGTTGCCGTGAGTAGCAAATATCTTTACTGCTCCAACCGAGATCAGAATTTCTTTATCTGCACCGCTTGCAATGTCGCAGTTACCCGCAACGTAATGAACGGGGCAGGATAATTTTTCTTCAAGCTTTTTTGCATCGCTCACAACGTCACCAAGGTGAAAAACGCAATCAGCGTTATCAAATATATGCCTTGCGCTTTCAAGCCACGAAAGATCGCCGTGAGTATCGCTTACAACAACTATCTTCACTTTGATTCACCGTTAAGCTTCTTTTTTAATTCAGCAAGTGCTCTGCCTCTGTGGCTGATGCTGTTTTTTTCGTCCATCGTAAGCTCTGAGAAGGTAACGTCATAGCCGTTGGGAATAAATACGGGGTCGTACCCAAACCCAACTCTTGTTGAAGGAGCAAGCGCAATATTTCCCTCGCATCGTCCTGATGCCGTTATAACCTTTCCGTCGGGGTATACCATAGAGATCGCACACTCAAATGCTGCCGCCCTGTTTGTTATCCCCTCCATGTTTTTTATAAGAAGATCAGTCCTGCCGGCATCGTCGAGCCCGTCACCGCCGTATCTTGCGGAATAAACTCCGGGCTGACCGTCAAGCGCGTCAACAACAAGCCCCGAATCGTCCGCAATGGCGATAAGTCCCGTAGCATTGCAAAAGCCCTGAGCCTTTTTGAGTGAATTCTCGGCAAAGGTCGTACCGTCTTCCTCAACATCGATCTTAATTCCTAGCTCCTTTGGTGATACAACTGTATAGTCCGTATCGGCAAATATTTCCTTTATCTCCTTTATCTTGTGAGCGTTGTTGGTAGCCATCAATATAGTCATTTTTATTCTCCTCTTATTATTGCCGAAATATCCCTTATGCTGTCAAGCGTGAGGGAAGGCTTAACCTCAGAATCTATGACGTCCTCAAGAGTTGCCTCGCCGGACAGCACGCAAACAGCTGTTACGCCTGCATTTATACCGGATGCAATGTCCGTATAAAGTCTGTCGCCAACGACCACCGTTTCTTCGGGCGTGTTTTTGTATTTCTCCATAACGTAATTGATCATTGTGGGTGCGGGCTTGCCTATATAGAGAGGTCTTTTACCCGTTATCATATAGAACATCTCGCAAAATCCTGCACAGTCGGGCACAAGCCCAAATTCTGTGGGGCATCCCTTGTCGGGATTGGTGGCAATGTACGGCACGTCCTTTGTAAAAAGTATTTCGGACGCCTTTCTGAGCTTTTCGTAAGTAAGCTCGGTATCATAGCCTATGAGGAGCACCTCGGCATCTTGAACTGTGTCACAAAGCGGTATTCCGAATGACACAAGCTCAGCCTTTAACGATTCAGTACCGACGCAATAAACGACCTTGCCGTTGTGATGCTTGTTGATGTGGAGTGCGGTTGCCTGTGCTGATGTAAAAAACGATTCCTCATCTGCGGGGATACCCATATTATTTACTTTTTTTACGTAATCCTTGACCGACTTGGATGAGTTGTTTGTAATAAATATATATCTTCCGCCGTTTTCTTCAATCAAGCGCAAAAAATCAAGAGTGCCCTCAAAAAGTGTATTCTCATTGTAAATAGTGCCGTCCATATCAAGGAGGAAAAGCTTTTTATCCTTAAGAAAGGATGCATCTTTATCAAATCTATCGAGCATTGTGTTCTCCGATTACTTTGTGTTGTATACTATTGTTTTAATAATATCGGTTATCTTTTCCATTGATTCTACGGGCACGTATTCAAAGCGTGAGTGGAAATTCTCACCGCCCGTGCAGATGTTGGGGCAGAGAAGACCTTCATAAGAAAGCCTTGCACCGTCCGTGCCGCCTCTTATGGGCACTACAATGGGCTCAACACCATTTTCGATCATCGCCTGCTTTGCAAATTCAACTATCTCCATGCGGGTTTCGATCTTTTCTTTCATATTGTAATATGAATCCTTCAACGTAAGCTCAACGAATTCCTCACCGTAAATATCCTTGATTGCTTTTACAGCATCGATGAATATCTGCTTTTTGCGTTCAAAGAGTGCTCTGTCATGGTCGCGGATGATATAAACGAGCTTTGCTTCTTCCGTGCTTCCTTCCATTGAAATGAGATGGTGGAAGCCCTCGTAGCCCTCTGTCTTTGCAGGGATCTCATCATTTGGCAAAAGCGCGTTGAATTCACATGCCATTAGCGCGGCATTCTTCATCTTGTCCTTTGCGCTGCCGGGATGGATGGCCACGCCCTTAAACTGGACTACCGCGGATGCTGCGTTGAAATTCTCATATTCAAGCTCGCCGAGTGCACCGCCGTCAACTGTGTAAGCGTAGTCAGCACCAAAGCCCTTTACGTCAAATTTGTCAGCGCCCCTGCCGATCTCCTCGTCGGGAGTTATGCCTATTTTAACCGTGCCGTGGGGCTTGTTGCATTTAATAATTTCTTCTGCTGCTGTGATTATCTCTGCAACGCCTGCCTTATCGTCAGCACCCAAAAGCGTTGTGCCGTCGGTTACTACCAAGTGCTTGCCAACGTATGAATTAAGTGCGGGATACGTTTCGGTTGACATAACGATGCTTTTTTCTTCGTTAAGGAGAATATCGCCGCCGTTATATTCAATTACGCTTGTCTTGATATTGGTATCCGAAGCCTCGCTTGAAGTGTCCATATGCGCAATAAAGCCTACAACGTTCTTTACGTTATCGCAGTTTGCGGGGATAGTGCCGTAAACGTAGCCGTATTCGTCAACGTGTGCGTCATCAACGCCTATGCTTTTTAAGTCTTCAACTATTCTTCTTGCAAGCACAAGTTGTTTTTGTGAGCTTGGGATGGTGAGGGACTCCTCATCGGACATTGTGGGGTATGATACGTAGTCTAAAAATCTGTCAAGTACATTCATTAATTTTTCCGCCGTTTTCGATAATATTTTATGTTGATATTATACACTTTCAAAACGATATTGTCAATAGAATTATGGTAGAAAAAAAGACGGTATATCCGCCTTTTTGTGTATCGTATAATTGATGTGTTATCATAAATCATGCAGGCTGATGATTTATTGTAATGCTTTTATCAGCTGATTGCAGATGGACCTCATTCCGTCCTTATTGGGATGACCTTCTTCCTTTTCAATATCGCAAAGCTGGATAAACTCAGCATTGTACTTTTGGGCAACGATTTCAAAGCACTCCTGAATTTTTGGGGTGATATCCGTGTTGCTTATAAACACGATCCTTGCATCGGGAAGGTCCGTAGTCAAAGTGTATGCAAAGTGGCATATGGCGGGCAAAACGTTAAAAAGATCGCTTTCCTCCCAGTCGCTGAATTTTAATTCACCCAAAGGCGCACCGCTCCAGCTGTCATTAGTGCCACCAAAAACAAAAACAGTATCGACCTTATTGTTTTCAAAGAATCCTGCTTCCTTGTGCTTTCTGTAACGGTAAATAAACGAATTTGTATGAGAGCAGTCACTGTTTCCGTAGCCCGTGTAACCTATGGTTGAGCCACTCCAGCTGTCATTGAGCAAAATATTGCCGTTAGTTTTGTCTGCATACAAGCTCCACCACGTATCCTTTGCTTTATTAATGCCGTGTGCGGGGTAGTAGGCAGCGTAGCCTTGAGGGATTTCCCCTTCAAACGTTGAATAGCTGTCGCCGAAAATTACAATGTTTTTCATATTAATATTCTCCTTGGTTCCAAAAAAATTACAGCTTGACGTCAGTAAACAAAAAAGCAACGCCAAAATAAGTATCAATAATGTTTTTTTGTGGATATTCATAATAACCTCATTATAGCATGTTTTAGATAAAAAGACAATAATTATATTTTTACCAAAGCTCCTTATGATCCATAGCGCACTTTTTCAGCCCGTCCTCAACGCGGCTGAAATCAACGCCGTATCTTCTTGCCTTTTCGCAATCCATCCACAGATTCTGCGAGGGCTCGCAGTCTATAACAGTCACGTCCTTGCCAATGAACGCCAAAAAGTCCTTGGTTATATCATACATCGACTTTGTGGTTTGACTGCCGAAATTGTAAGCTCCGCCGGGAAGTCGCTTTACGTTTTCCATATTGTCTGCAACCTCTTTTACGTATGTCACACCTCTGAAATTGCGAGAGCTGAATCTCACCGCACCCGAAGCGTTTATCATATTCATAAAATAGTTGGATTTTTTTGTGTAAAGATCGTACATCCATTCTGCTCTGAGCATAACTGCGTCGGGATCAATATCCAAAACTCGTTGCTCCATCTCAAGCTTGTGCTTTGAATAGATATTTTTGGGAGCTACCATATCTTCCGTGTAAGGCCCAAATTCCTTTGCGCCGCTGTAAACCTGGTCAGAGCTGAAGCAGATCAGCTTTATACCCTTTGATGCTTTTGCCAGATAGATAGGCAGCATAACGTTTGCTGTGTAAGACGCTTCGGGGTCCTTTTCGCACTCGCCAATGTCCGAAATTGCCGCAGAATGAATTATTGTGTCAGCTCCGCTTTCGCAAACAATGCGCTTTACGTCGTCCTCGCAAGCGTTTCTTAATGACGGGCAAGCAATAACGTCCTTGCATACCTGCATTATTTTATTTCCTACAAATCCGCTTGTTCCTGTTACAAGTGTCATAATGTTCTCCTTAAACTAATCGATCAAAGCTTTGACCCAGTTAAATAAATTTTCACTCATAGCATCAAAATCAACTTCTCCACCGTTTTTCAACTGCAGAAACGTTTTGATGATAACTTTTTCGTTGTCCGAGGCTATTTCCAACAACCCATTCATCTTGCTGAAATACTTCTCCGTCTGCTTGAATGCAACGGCTTGTGCAACAAACGATGCGGATTTATACAAGCCTTTCAAAATATCTTCACTTTTTTCGTAAATCATATTGTGCACACACCCGTGATAAATGTTGCAAGCACCGATCTTTATTGCTCTGTTTACGGTGTTGCTGTCAAGTAACGGCAAAAGTGCATCAAGACTGCCCCTTATAGGCTTGGTATCGTAGTAAAACTGAAAAAGGTCGCTCGCTTCCCAATTCAAAAGCTCATCTTTACCTGCAAGAAACCCGCAGGTCAACTCCCGATGTTCCAGATTATCGAGCATTTTTCTGTATGCTTTGACGTCGGATGCGGATAATTCATCAAGAATAACAACAACGTCAATATCGCTCTTTTCGTTTGCTTCGCCTCTTGCGTAGCTCCCCTGTAAGCCGACAAACCAAACCCTCTGCGCAAACACGGAGTCAAGGGAAGATAAGAATTTGTCGAGCCATGCTGAAATGTTTATCATGTATCTGTTCCTTTTATGTTTTGCATATTAAATAATTTATCCCGATTCTTAATAGCTTCAAGCGCTTCTTTAACTGCCTTTTCCTTGGTATCATAAATACCGCTGCCAACAATGGCTATTGCATTGCTCCAATAGTATTCTCCGTAATAATCGTCGTACGTCGTTTCGGTCACGCTGTATGAATAAAGGTTGTTCCTCTCATATATTTCAACGTAGCAGTCATCGTTTACGTATATGCTTTCTATCGCTTCGGGATCAATGGTCTTTGGACGCCTGTTGGTAAATATTCCTTTGGATACGTCAAACTGCCATGTTTTTGATTGGCTAGATTTTTTTGCAAACGGATTTATCACTCTTGACAATCCGTACCAGGTGCCACCCAGATCCTCATCATTCTTATCATCATATATAAAATAATATTTCTCTGAATATTTTTTCTTTCCTTTATAATGCTCAATATGCCTTATTCTGTTGGTGAGCAATTGTATTAAAAACTCCTCGGCTCTTTTTACATAGTCTTCGTCGCCGTCCTCAACTTCACCTATGTAGTCGTCAAAATGCTGATGATCCGTAAAGTAATAGACTATTATCTCGTTTTCAAAAACCTCAAAGCCCACGTTATTTCTTTTGTCTATAACAACAAAGTCGGAGCCGTTATTCGGGTGAAAACCTTTTGTGCTTTCTTTGGATATTTCGACGTTGGAGTTTTTAACATACGGATCTATTGCGCCCAAAAGTATCGCTGTAGCCTTATGGTTCATTTTTGCTCCTTATATATTATATCAAAAATATAATTGTGATTGTAATTATAATTATACCACAACATCCCTCAAATTGAAAGTGAAATTTGCCGTACCTCAAATAGCACAGCCTCCCTTTGGCTTGTAACTCCGTTTGGAGTATTGTGCCAAGGGGAGGCAAATGCTGACTCATGTCATTACTATATATAAATTATTTTGTTTTTTTGAAATATGTTTTAATCAGTCACACTTTTCAAACACCAGAATAGCCTTGAACATATCTCCGTCCGTCACTATCTCAAACGTGCCGTTGCATACCTCGGTGTAGCTCTTTGCAATGGCAAGACCCAGTCCGTGTCCCTCGGTGGAGCGGGATTCATCTCCTCGTACAAACCTCTGCGTGATCTCGTTCACGTCAAAATCAAGCGGATATGCAGATATATTCTTGATCTCAATTTCTACGTTGTCGTTCTTTTGAGATGCTGTGACAAACACTCTTGTGTTTTTCATTGAGTATTTCAGCGCGTTACTTATAAGATTGCTCAGCACACGTGACATTTTTTTGCCGTCAGCCATAACAAACAGCTCTTTTTGTGTATTGGTACAGAATGTCAATTCGGATTTTTGTATTTCGTTATCGTGCTCTGCCAAAGCTTGCTCTACAAGCAGTGCAACGTCAAGCTTTTCGAGATTGACCTCGTCGTTTCCGCTGTGTACCTTTGAAATATCAAAAAGATCCTGAGTAAGAGTCTTAAGGCGGTTGCCCTTATTCGAAATTACAGCTGCGTAGTCCCTTGCTTCCTCGGGAAGTCCCTCAACCTTCAGCAACAGCTCACCGTAGTTGATTATTGAAGTAATGGGGGTCTTAAGGTCGTGCGAAACGTTTGTGATAAGCTCGGATTTTAATCTTTCGGCTTTCACCTGTGCGGCTAATGACTCATCAAGACCTGTTGAAATGTTGTTGAAATTGACAGCTAATTCCTTAGTGTCAACGCATTTCAATTCGGGGATCTTGTACGTCAGATTGCCGTTTTGTACCTCGTCGATACCCTTTTTGATCTCGTCGAGATCCTTTGCACGCGTAATTATTGTGATGATTGCAAACACAAATACTGCAATACCCACAATAAACCATGTCAAGGATACTAATGAGTTAACTGCTGCTATACAAATAAGAGCTGTATATGCTACAAAAATACCGACGAACATATGAACCGTCTTTTTCGGCTTGAGTCCAAGCAGAAATACCGCAATACCCTCTATTATATGGTATATCCACTTGATAACGGATATGAACCAACGCAGAACATACTTAAGCAATACAGGTAAAACACTTGTTTTCAGCAAATTTTTGGTTTTGATCCTTCGTACAAGGGAAAGCAACGACGTTAGAATAATTGCAGCGGCAACTGCAAACGTAGCGCCCGTTATCCAATACAAATAATCGTAATTACTTTGACCGGTTGTATAACACTCGTTTATAATTGTAATGCAAACTATATATGCACCAAAAACAGCTCCGGCGATTGCTATTAAATGTACCTCACTCCATATGTTTTCGAGCCAAGTGTTTTTACGCTCACCATCCTTATTTGTTCCGCATACACATATAAGGTATATTAAAACAATAAGTGCAAACACTATACATATAGGAGTATAGATAAATATTTGCATTATATAGCCTTTTTGCTTTTCCCATAAGCTCTCATATTCATCGATTATCTCAGGGCTTATGTTGCAAGCAATGATTATTGGGGTTGAGCTGTCATGCTGTAAAAGACCATCTATCCATGTGGCGGTGCGCCTATGTGTAGATCTGTGCTCAATAGAACCGTTCCTACCTCTCTGGATGAATGAATAGTACTCACCCTGCAAAAGCTCCTGCGGAGATTCAACGTCGCAATTTGTGATCACAGTATTATTCCATTTAACGTAGTAATTAATTTTTGCAGATAATGCATTAGCATTAAAATACTTACGTATTCGGTAAGCTATTGCCTGATCCTTTGTTAAGGCATCGTCTTTTCCAACTACATAATAATCCATTACCGAATTATAAACGATCTCCTCCGGAAGATTGAGCATACGCACAAATTGTGGAGAGTTGTAAAAATCTTCGCTTATTTGATATATCTGCTCTGTTCCTTCGTTATCATACTTGATCGTTCCGTCAGCCGCAACCAACGCGCCAAGCGTAATGCTTGCAATAAACAGCACTATCGCAATAATTTTTAACCAATATGAGTATAACGCTTTTTTCATTGATATTCCTCCTTTAGTCAATTTTGTAGCCTATACCCCAAACCACCTTGAGATATTTTGGCTCTTTTGGGTTGATCTCTATCTTTTCTCTTATGTGGCGCACGTGTACTGCAATGGTGTTATCGCCAACAGCTGCCTGATCATTCCATACGTTTGAATAAATATCCTCAGCCGAATACACGCGACCTCTGTTTCTTACAAGCAGTTCGAGTATTTTGTATTCGATCGGAGTAAGCCTTACGTTTTCTCCATCAACTTGGACTGTCTTGTTTTCGGTGTTGACTACAAGTCCGTCGATAATGATCTCTCCATTTTGCTTGCCGATAGAGCCTAACGTGGTGTATCTTCTTAACTGTGACTTTACTCTTGCCATCAGCTCCGACGGATTAAACGGCTTTGTAACGTAGTCGTCAGCACCTGCTGCCAGCCCGAATATTTTGTCAACGTCCTCGGATTTAGCTGAGAGCAATATCACGGGGATATTCCTTGATTCGCGCAGCTTCATCAACGTTTTTATTCCGTCGAGCTTTGGCATCATTATGTCGAGTATCATAAGATGCACTTGGTTTTCTCCAAGGATGTCAAGTGCTTCAATGCCGTCATAAGCCTTAAGCGCTTGATACCCCTCCGCAGACAGAAAGATGCTTATACTTTCGACTATCTCTCTATCGTCATCAACAACCAATATGTTCATATCTTTTTTCACCTCCGCATATATCATACAATACAAATCTTAATATTTATCAATGAGAATTCTTAATTTTTCTTAATAATATTAATTTAACACAAAGAATCGCGCAAATTTTATTATTATAATTATAACATAAATCCGCAATTTTAGCGCAAAATAAAAACACATATAAAAACAAACAGAGCAAGAATAGACGGAATTTTGTTTCCTTTTACTCTTGCTCTGTATGCTTGCAATAAAGCTTTTGCTTTTATATTAATAATTATTTTCTAAAATGATCCCCTCCGGAACGGTGATCACAGGCTCTGCGCCTTGCTTTTGCTCGCAGATGATCATACCAAAGGGTGTTGGTATCTCCACCCTTGCATAATTCAATCCCAAAAGTGAAGGCTCAAGCCGTACTTTCTTGTACCCTGCTTCAATAACGGATACACCCATCAAAGCCTTAGGCAACGAGTACAGGGGGGTGCCGCCCCAAGCGTGGCTGTGATCAAAGGAGTAAGTCGGCTCGGGTGCATAAAAGCCCTCTACCAAGCCCTTACTGCAATCTTTTGTAGGCTGCTTCCAATTATCTATGATCTTAAGCGTGTATTTATCCCTCAAGCCGTGAGCAAATATTGCCTCAAGCAGATAATGCTGGAAATACGGCTGCACAACGCCCTCTATCTCGTCACTCATTATCTTATCAAGTATGGTTCTTGCGGTGTCTTCGTCACATATTGAGGTATACGCCGCCATAATATTGGAGTGCTTAAGATAATAACGCTTTTGCGTGTTCTGTTCCTGCCATTCGTTGATCAACTGCTCGGG
>SVGF01000050.1 GCA_015056475.1 Clostridiales bacterium | reverse complement strand
CGTTCGTCCTGAGCCAGGATCAAACTCTCATAAAATATGAGTATTTGATTTCTCAAATAAATTTCTTGTTTAATCTGCCTCTATCCTTACTTGCTGTGCTGTTATTTTTTCAATGTACCGTTGCTTTTGTCTTGCGACGAAAGCTTGTTTATTATACTACACATTTCCATTTTTGTCAAGTACTTTTTTCAAAGTTTTTCAAAAAAAGTTTTTGATGTTTTGAAATTGTGCGGCTCGTTGTTGCGAGCTTGTATATTATACAACAAAACTTATTTTTTGTCAAGTACTTTTTTCAAAGTTTTCTAAAAATTTTATTTTGTTGTGTGCTTTTGTTCTCTGAACTTCAAGCTTGTATATTATACCTCTATTCCCAGTTTTTGTCAAGGGGTTTTTTAAAGAAATTTTAATGTTTTTATAGAAAAACGGCAAAACATGTCATCAGAGCACATTTTGCCGTATATCATCAGTCTTCAATAAGGTTTGCTCTGATCCTTTGTATCGTTTGTGGGTTCACACCGCATTGTTCATAGAAGAATTTCTCTATATTGCCTCTCATGACTTCAACGATATCATCCCCTTCCTTATATCCTGAAAGGAATCTTCCGCATTCGCCATAATCAACAAAGAATCTGTAATCTCTTTGCGTTAGCGACGTCAGAGTATAATCGTACCTTACGTAATCAAAATCCGCATCCAACAGCACCTCAAGTATCTGGAAGAACGTTCCCGTGCGGTCAGCACCCGCTGCACAATGCATAAGTATCGGGTAATTACTCTCGTCCGCCACAAATTCCAATATGGGCTTCCACCACGGAATATATTCCGGTTCAAAGAAGGCTTCATAGCCTCTTGCAGGCAAAACGTGATATGACGTATTTTTTCCGATAGGGCTTTCGGAAAGAATTGCATCCGCCTTAAATCTGAAATCAACGTCACTCTTGATCTTTACAACGTCCGCAAGCACCCGTCTACCTCTTTCGGTAAGACTGTACCCGCTGTCCACTATATTCTCGAGCGCCGCACCGCGATAAATACAACCCTGACGGATATGACCGCCATTTTTACGCGGCACTGCTCCAATATCCCTTATATTTGCAGAGCCCTCGGCAAATATTGCTCTTGGGAATTCATCCGTAGTGGTGAATCGTCTGTATTCGCTGGACTGAGAACCATCCTCGGACACTATTCTCCACTTATACTTTGTTCTCGCAAACAAATTACCTGCTTCGGCTATCGAAATAGGTCTTGGATCCTCAGGATATACTATCTCAGCAGGCAGAGGATTGCCGGGGAAGTCAGTTTCTTGATCGAATTCCACTTCAAGTCGGCATGGTACGTCACTCGCCCATGCAAATTCAATGTATCTCGGCTTGGTAAGATTTACCTCGTGAGGGTTGTTAGGATAATTATTTGTAAAACCTTCAGCATACGTCTGCTTGAGCCAAAGAAAGGTTACATTTGGATCGGGATCGTCTACGTGCCTGTAAAGCAATTTATACATATCGTAGTTCATTCCCGAGTTTTCTCTTTCCATGTACTCACGCTGAACCGGTGTGACGAGCGACAGTTTTGCTCCGTCTTTTGGGTATATGAGTGTTATCATTTTATGTATATCAAGCCTCCACAAGATTTCTTCTCAATCTCTCTATAGTTTCAGGGGCAATTCCGCAATCCTCGATCAAGAACTTCTCTGCATTTCTTCTCATCACCGCCATCATATCGTCACCCTCTTTATAGCCCGCAAGGAATCTTCCGCATTCACCGTAACCGTTAAAGCATCTGTAATCCCTCTGCGACAATGAAGTGATGGTATAATCAAGTCTGATATATTCAATATCAACGCCAAGCAAGAGCTCAATTATCTGAAAGAACGTTCCCGTGCGGTCTGCACCCGCTGCACAATGCAAAAGTATCGGGTAGTTATTCTCGTCCGCAACAAATTCTATCAGCGGCTTCCAATAGTGCCTGTACTCCGGAGCAAAGAACAATTCGTAGCCTCTTGCAGGCAGATTATGATACCCCACGTGCTTGCCGATCGGGCTTTCCTTCAACTTTTTGTTAGCTTCAAGCCTGAAATCAACGTCATTCTTGATCTTTACAATATCACGAAGTACTCTTAAGCCTCTTTCGGTAGCCTTGTAGCCCTCGTCAACGATATTCTCTATAGCAGCACTGCGGTACAGGCAACCCTGACGAATGCGGCCGCCGTTTGCGAGGGGAATGCCGCCTATATCTCTTGCACTTGCAGTACCCTGAATGAACAAGGCTCTGGGAAATTCATCCGCAGTTGTAAAATATCTGTATTCGCTGGCCTGTGTGCCGTCGTCGGACACTATTCTCCATTTATACTTTGTTCTTGCAAACAGATTTCCCGCCAATGCGAGGGAGATAGGTCTTGGATCTTCGGGATATATTATTTCCGCAGGCTTGGGATCGCCCGGAAAATGCGTTTCCTGGTCGAAATCAAGTTCAAGATGGCACGAAACGTCGCTTGCCCATGCAAATTCAATATATCTCGGCTTGGAGAGGTTGATCTCGTCGGGATTGGTTTCGTAACAATCCGTAAAGCCCTTGCCAAAGCTTTGCCCGAGCCAATAGAACGTAACGTTTGCATCGGAATACTTAACGGGAGAATAGAGCAGGTCATCCATTATAACGTGCATGCCTGCATTATCCCTCTCAATAAACTCACGCTGAACGTCCGTGACGAGCGACAAAACTGCTTCATTTTTTGGATAAATAAGTGTTATCATAGAGTCTCCGATGGGTCATAATTTTCTATGAGGTTTCTCTTGAGTCTTTCAACAGTCTCCTCACTCACACCGCACTTTTCCACAAGAAAGCGCTTTGCGTTCTTCATAACCGTAGGTGCATGATCACCGTCAAAATCAGGACCTGCCCAGAAATACGCATAATCGTTTTCAGCCATTGACATTGGAGTATATCTTCTGCCAAGCACTGTCAACGTCGTAATGTTGTAATCGGCTACAAGGTATTCAAACTTTACACCCAACAGCATTCCGAGGAAGAAGAACAGCGTACCCGTCCTGTCCGCACCGCCCCAGCAATGCACGTATACAGGATAATTGTTTTCGTCTGCCAAAAACTCAATAAGCGCTTTACAGTAGTGCAGATTTTCCTGAGCATAAAACAACTCGTATCCCCTGCCTATAAGCTGAACGTAATTGACAGCATCACCCAATGCACTCTCGGTAAGCTTTCCGTACACCTCTTTTCTGAGGTCAACGTCGGATTTTATCTTGAGCTTATCTCTGAGTGCACAAATGCCTCTTTGTGTGAGCTGGTATTCTCTGTCAATATTGGACTCAAGGCAAGTACCGCGATATATACAACCCTGACGAAGCCTTGTGCCGTCATATCTTTCGAGCGCACCGATATCCCTTATGTTTGATGCACCCTGAGCGTATATTGCTCTGGGGTATTCGTTAGCCGTGATAAAAGTAAAGGTCGGGCTTTCTTCTTCACCATCAAGAGATACCACCTTCCAATAATATCTCGTGCGCATAAAGAGATTGCCAACCAGACAAGTGCAAAGCCCATGCTTTTCTTCAACCGGAAGGATCTCCCACTCCTCGGGGTCACCGGGGAAATTGCCCTTTTCCCTGTATATTTCTATTTTACAGGGTTTGTCACTCCTCCACGCAAATTCAACGTAACGTGGCTGAGTCAGATTAATACTCTCGGGGTTATCTACATAATAACCCACAAAATCTTTTCCATATTTTTCCACTATCCAATCGTAGCTTTTTTCGCTGTCGGTATAAACGTTGTTGAACTGTTTATACATAAATTCTCTTTGAACGTCGGATATAAGTGAAACTACTGCATTATTTTCGGGGTAAAAAACTTGTATCATAAATCAAATTATTTGTGCAAGAATAGTCTGTGCGTGTGCTCTTGCAAGGAAATCATTGGGGTGGTTAACGTTGTTACCGGACATATCATAAAAATTCTTCTTACTGAGCAATGAGAGGTGTACTGAAGTTATCGGTACGAGTGCTGCTCTATCGCCAAGCTCATCACAAAGCGCCTTAAGATAGGGCTGATGCTTATCCTGAAGGCCAAAAAAGCCTGCAGCAAGAACGTTCGGAACAGTTGTGGCGCAGATAAGGAATTCACAATCGGGAGAGATCTCCAGCGTCTTTTTTACGATCGTTTTGATATTCTTTACCACTTCAACAGGGTCAAGATTGCCGTCGTTCATGCCGTAGCCGATGAACATAAGGTCGGGCTTAAGGCCGTTGTAGAGCCTGTCAAAATTATCAACGCCCCACTGTGACGTTGCACCGCCCATGGCGTTATTGATATAGTTGATGTCGCAGCCGTACTTTTCCTGGAGCTTTATTGTAACGAGCTCGGGGAACATCGGAATAAACGGCTCGGATCCTATCGTACCGGATGAGTTTGCACCGGTTGTGATGGAGTCACCATACCAGCAGAAAGTAAAGCCCTCACCGTTTTTAAGACGTGCCTTTGTTTTCGGGAGCTTGGAGGCTTCAACCGCAGGAACGTAGCCGTCCCAAGCCTTGCAATGCTTGTACGTTACAAGATACTGACGGGAATGCATAGTATCACCCTCACCAAAGAATATCTTGCCGCCGCCCGTAAAGCCAAATACCGCCTGCGCTTCCTTTTCGCCAACGATGTGATATTCATCCCACATCATGCGTCTGATAGCGGAGCTTGCGGGAATAACGAGCTTTCCGTCACGAAGGAAATAATCCTTGCCCTGCTCCATCACCTCAAGGCGTGTAGCCGTTGTAACCGAGATTATCTCACAAGCATCATAAAGAAGACTTACAACAAGATCTTCATCAGCTGTTTGACCCTCCTTCAAAAGCGGGAGAAAGCTTTCCTCATATGCATAGCCGTTATCATCCCAGAACGGCGTCAACAAATTGTCAATGTCGCTAATTTTCTTATAGTCCATATTATTCTCCTTCTGCCGCCAATTGACGACAATAAGTTATCTGTATTATTCCCGACCGTCAGCCAAGAAATATTTTCTTTATCTTTTGAATATCCTCGGGTGATACTCCGCATTTGTTGATAAACAATTCCTCCACCCTTACGGACGCAAGCTCAATTTTTTCTTCCTCACTCAGCTTGTTCTTCTCCTCGTCCGTAAACAAGCTATCTCTGTATTTCATGAGTTCAGGTCTGCTGCGCATATCACACATTGAAAGTGACGTGATGCTGTAATCAAGCATAATATCCTCGGTCTTGACCTTCAAAAGCACGTACAGCCAATATACTACCATACCCGTCCTGTCCGCGCCCGCCACACAGTGAATGTGCATGGGATAATTGCTCTCATCCGCAAATATTTCCATCTGCCTTTTTATATGAGGATATCTCCATTCCTCAAAAAACGAGCCGTATGCATAAGTCGGCACAATAACGAGCTTCACATCCTCACCGAGCGCGCTTTGCGTGCGACGATTGCATGCTTCATCCCTCAGGTCGATCTCGGTTTTGATCTTAAGCACGTCCTTGAGGGTATGTATTCCCTTTGGAGTAACCTGATACTGAACGTCTATATCGGACTCAAGCGCTCCACCGCGGTAGATTCTGCCCTGAAGCACTCTTTTGCCGTCGATCGTGGTAGCTCCGCCAATGTCCCTCACGTTTGCAGTTCCTTGTGCGTAAATAAGACGCGGAAACTCATCAAGAGTCGTAAAAAATCTTTCCTCGCTCTCACACGAGCCGTCATCCGCAACTACCTTCCAAGCATATTTTGTATTCATCAAAAAATTATACATGCTTTGAGTATAGCACCCTTCAAACGAATATATATATTCGGTATCCGCAGGCAACGGGTCATTGGGGTAAGCAATATCCGTTATGACCCTGAGCTCAACGTGCGAGCTTATATTTGCCTCCCATGAGAATTTTATAAATTGAGGCGAAGAAAACGTTATCTCGTTTGGATTTTTGGTGTGCTCATAACCAAAGCTCGGCATATATATCTCGTACAGCCAGTCAAACATCCTTCCGCAGATAGAGTACTCATTTCCATCACAGAGTAAATCTTCCGAAAACTCTCCCCTTTTTATCCTTAAGGTCATATCCCTTTGAGGAGGTGCAACGAGCGTAAGCTTTGCATCGTCGGCAGGATATATAAGTTTTATCATATTCTTATCTCCGTTAGCGATTTATATATGAGTATTTTAACATTAACGCTATCAAAAGTCAATATATTTCAAGCTTTTTCATAATTCTTTTTGATTTTTCTCATTCTTCTTCGTCAATATGTGATATAATAATCGCATATCAAGGTACAAACTTCGTTTGTTTTAATGCGATTATTGAAACGTTTAAGGTAGAAACGCGGATAACGCGTTTCATTATGTTATAATATATCCATGCGAACCTGCGCAAATATTTTTAAGGAGAACCACATGTACTTCTCAAAAGCAAAATTGATATTCCCCAAGGGCAAACGACACGATATTCACTGCTTTGCAGGCTTCTACGCCGAGCTTGACTACAACTGCCAAAACGACGTTTTTATGCAGATAACGGCAATGTCATTCTACAAGCTTTACGTTAACGGCGAATTTGTATTCTACGGTCCCGCACGCGCAGCCCACGAGCATGCAAGAGTGGATACTCCCGACATAAAGCCCTACTTAAAAAACGGCAAGAACTCCATTGCGGTAGAAGTTATAGGTTACTGCGGTTACCGGAGCCTTGCGGGAACGGGCGAGCCGTCATACCTTATTGCGCAGGTTGATATCGACAACGAGCCCGTGCTTTTTACGGGTGACGGCAGCTGGAAATGCTTTATTCTTCCTTACAAGGATGCACCCATAGAGCCTCTTTCTCACGCAAGATTCTGGAGGGAGGACTTTACAGTTTGCCCCGAATCGCATTGCTGGCGCACGGGCACGCACTTCCCCGAGGAACGTGAGATAGAAATTATTAATACTCCCATCACATTCTTACCAAGAGTTGCCGACCACCCCGATTTCACAGTTGTAAGGCTCAACAGCGCAGGCTACACCAGCGGCATCAAAAAAGCAACCATGACTGACGTTATTGCAGTTCACGAGGCAAAAAGCGAAAGCTATATCGACTTTGATTTTGGTTGCTTCAGAAGCGGATTTATAGGCATTGAATTTGAATGTGACGAGCCCTGCACCGTAACGTTGATGTATCAGGACAAGATATCAAGAGAAAAGGGCGAATTCTCGCTCATCCGCTCGGGACAAAACGCATACACAAGAGCGTTCAGCTTTATTAAGATGTCCCCCGGTGTGAATAAGATAGAAACCTTTGAAGCTTACGTTGCAAGATATATGAGAATAATCGTAACCGGCTGCACAAGGTACACAATAAAAAACCTTTACGTAAGGCTCTGCCAGATAAAGGACTTGAACGGCGGCGGATTTGTTTGCAGCGACGGTGAAATAAACAGGATCTACCGCGCAAACAGAACCTCGCTCATTCTGAACACGTTTGACGCCTTTATGGACTGCGCAATGCGCGAAAGAGGCTCAGGCTGGAATGATGCAAGCTACTGGACTGCACTTGCTTCTCAGATGATGTTGGGCGATCGCTCGGTTGAAAAATGCTATCTTGAAAATCAGATAAAGGACAGCGTAAAGAAATACTGCGATATTCCCTACGCTTGCTACCCCGGAATGTTTAGATGCATTATTCACGATTGGACCATATATTTGCTTGAGCATTTATATGACTACTACAAAAGAAGCGACGACAAGGAGCTTTTGACTTCACACAAGACAGGTATTGAGTGGCTTGTTGATTCCTTGAATAAGTACAAGAATAAATACGGTCTTTTGGAAAACCTCGATCAAATAGTTTACACGTCATCTGCAACCGTTTCGGAGGGGTTCACAGGGCTTCTCGCACCATACAATCAGCCAATCGCCACGGTTACAAATATTACATTTGCCAAGGCAATACGTCAGCTGGGCTCGGTGCTTGATCACGACGATTGGATAGCTCAGGCGGATGCTATCGACGCCATTATGCAGAAGGTGGTTGCACAAATTGACGATCACGAGGAATCAGGCGGATTCTGCCCGTCCTCAATCTACATGAACGAAAATGGCGAGCCCGTTTCAACGGGATATGAATGCGAGGGCGCACAGTATTTCTGGATAAAGAGCGGCTTGTTCAACAATAAGAACTTACCCATGAAGCTTGGCAGAATATTTGACCACATGGGTCCCGACCCCAAGGTTAAATACAACGCAGACCTTTACAGCATAAAGAGAATGGGCTACGAGGGCGACTTATTCGTTCGTATGGAGGCTTTGTCTAAGTGCGGCAGAGTTGAGCAGATGGTGAACGAAATAAAAACTCTCGGGCTTTGGCAAATTGATAATTTCAACGGACTTATGGGCGAGGGCTGGGACTGGTTTGCAAACAACCACCACAATTTTGTTGCGTTCTTAAATTATATGCTCCAAAAGGATATTCTCGGCACGGACTATGCAAACGAATTGGACAAGACTATCACCCTTGTTCCTCACACATTAGACCTCAACTGGGCTAAGGGACACATGACAACAAACAACGGCATCCTCTCAGTTCATTGGATAAACGATGATAAGCGATTTACGTTCAAGGCTGATATCCCCGAGGGCTACACCGTATACTTTACCGTTCCCGAAAGCGTTTGCTCAAGAAACAGACAGTATTTCTTGAACGGCGAACCTTGTGACGTTCCTGCAAACGGCGTTCTCAAGATTGAAAATGACTTTGAATTTGAAAGCTGTTATTGCTGATATATATTTAACTGAAAAAGATCCCCGACGGAAGCTTGATTCCATCGGGGATCTGTGTTTTCTTATTTATCCGCTACGTTTTTCAAAGTTTCACCCGAAAGCCTATAGACAGTCCACTCATCCATCGCTTTTGCGCCGAGGGAGAGATAAAAATCAATGCTTGGCTTGTTCCAGTCAAGGCAGCTCCATTCCATTCTGCCGTAATTTCTCTCAACTGCTATTTTGGCAAGCGTTTTTATAAGATTTTTGCCGTAGCCCTTGCCTCTGTACTCCGGAAGCACAAAAAGGTCCTCCAAATAAAGCCCTGCTTTGCCTACAAACGTGGAATAATTCTTAAAAAAGAGTGCAAAGCCTACTTCTTTGCCGTCTTCAAGCGCAAAAATGACCTCCGCGACCTCTTTATTAAATATCCACTCAATTATTTCAGCCTCGGTGGCAACCACCTCATCGGACATATTTTCGTATTCAGCAAGTGCCTTTATAAACTGAAGAATAAGGGCTTCATCACCATTTTTTGCATATCTGTATTCAAAATCATTCATTACACTATCTCCGTTTTATATTTTGTTATCATTCAAGCGGTTCAACGCGTATTTCCCTCACAAAACGCTTAAAGCATGGTGCAGAAACGTATTGCATTCTTCCAAAAGCAAACTCACCCGACCACGCAAAATGCTCATGCCCCGCAAGTATTGCCACAACGTGGCTGTCGGGGCTTTTTAAGAACTGCGCAAATTCACAAGCCCGTTGTGTTGAGCGTTCATCATCGTCAAGCGTGCTCCATGCAACTCTTGCAAACTCATCCGTTCCTACAGGCACGTGCATAAGCAATATTATAGGGCGTCCATCAGCCACGGCACGCTCAAAGCCCCTTTTGCACTCATCACTCACGTCAAAATTTCCGTTGTTTAGTGCAACCAGCAAAAATTCGCCGTAATCCTTTACCAAAAATTCAGTATTGCCGCCCATTAGCGGAGCGATTCCTGCCTTCATAATGTTCATATCGGGAATGGCAAGCCCGTAAGTTCCGTTTTCGTGATTTCCCCACACGTATACGTGATCAACCTCAAGCCTTGCAAGGCATTCACCCAAAAATCTTACGTTGCTTTCGGAATAATAATCTATCATATCGCCTGCAAACAAAACCGCATCGGGCTTTTTCTCGTTTGCAAGCCTTATAAAACTGTCAAATGCATCTATCGGCGCAATATCCGCTTGATTCCATTCCTTTGAACGATAAGCGGCAAGCTCTTTTTCCTTGTTCGTATCGTCCTCATAAGCATACGCAATGTGAGCATCGGATATTTGCAAAAATACGCGTGGAACTTTTAATTCGGGGATCTTTATCGTTACCGATTCGGTAATAGCTATATTGTTATTCGCCATATCGCTTCCACCTTTTGTGATCATATACGTATTTTAACACAAAATCGGCAGAAGTTCAACACCTCTGCCGATCAAAGCCTTAATTATCCGATTAAAAAACGATCAATGACCGCAGCTTTCGCAATTACCGCTGCAGCTACCGCCACAGCTGTCGCGGTTTGCACAATTTTCACAGTCCTCGCTGTCGCAATCTTCGCAGTTACCGTCACAACCGTCACAGCCACAGCAATCATCATCAGCCACAACAGCCTCAGCGTTTGCAACAACTGCATCCGCAAGAGCCTTTGTCTGGAGATTTACTGTCGTGCCCTCGGTTGCATACTGCATCATAAGGTCGGGCACCATGGGATATTCAGCGAGAATGTCGATACCCATATCCTCAAACTCATGATAACCGTACTTACCCTCATAAAGCTCCATCTGCTTGCCGCAGTCGGGGCACTCAATGTAGCTCATGTTCTCAACGATGCCGAATACGGGCTTATTCATAAGCTGCATCATCTTGATAGCCTTTGTAACGATCATTGTTACCATGCTCTGGGGCACAGCAACGCCTACCACACCCGTTACGGGCATCTGCTGCATTACCGTGAGAGTAACGTCACCCGTTCCCGGAGGAAGGTCAACAACCAAAAAGTCTATTTCACCCCAAATAACGTCCGTCCAGAACTGCTTTACAGCGCCCGATATCATTGGACCTCTCCATACAACGGGCTGGGACTCTTCCTCAATAAAATAGTTGAGGGACATTGTCTTGATACCGTCGGGTGAAGTGATGGGCAATATCTCGCTATCGATCATAGCGGCACGCTCACCAACAGTACCCACCAAACGCGGGATGCTGGGACCCGTAATATCAGCGTCCAAAAGACCAACCTTATAACCTCTCTTGTTAAGCTCCTTTGCAAGCAAAACAGATACGGTTGACTTACCAACACCGCCCTTACCGCTCATTACGGCGATAACGTGCTTAACTGAGTTTTTGGGATTGTACTCGATCTTGATCTTGCTGCACTTGCCCTTAGAAGGGCAGCTATCACAATTACTCATAATTACCTCCAAAAAATTAAAAATATTTTATTGCGCTCAATGCGCATTTTTTATTATATTACACCCTTACGTTCTTCTTTACTTAAAAATATGGAATCCTCTGTTCTTGTGGACTTGTCAAACATAAACAAGACCGCCGCAACAAGCTGGAAAACCACCGCAATTATAAAGAGTACGTTTGTGGGAATAAACGCCGCAACCGACGATGCTATAAGTCCGCCGCCCGTGTGAAGCACCATTCTCCATGCGTTGTAGCCACCCGCCAACTCAACGGGTACAGCTTTCATCATAGCAACAGGCACTGCATAGTCAACTATCATTCTGCCGAATTGGATCACCGTAACAAGAACAAAAAACAGCATCTTGTTGGTAGTCATTGCAAACGGCAAAAGTAGGAACACAAAGCTACTGAAGAACGTAAGCGCACGTGGACGAATATACACTGAGAGCACACCGAATACCGCACATCCTATAAAACCCGCTATCTGCTGAAGTGAAGCCATTGTTGTGGTAACGGTTTCGTCATACCCCAAGTCAAGCGCAACTATGGATATTACGCCAAGCACACCCGCCGCAAAGCCCCTCATAAGGTGCGCGGGAAGCAAGCGTATAAACACAGGAGTCATGAACAAAGTCTTTAACGGCACAGGCTTTTGCTTTTTATCGTTTATCTGCACTGCATCCATATCGATGAGCGACTTCTGATAGAACTGTGCTACCGCCGCAAGCACCACCAGCACGAATGATATGCAAAACGCCACGAGCATTATGCTTGTATATTCAACTGTTTCGGACAATTTTGCTATCAGGGCAGTTATACCGAGATTTATCAACGAGCCTATAATTCCGCCTATTGACGATATTACGCCGTAATGCTCGACCTTATACACAAAATAAGGCAATTTGTACGCGCATACCGTGTCAAGCCCGGTTATTACCATCTGAAAAACGCCTATCAACGTCAACAGTACAAACGGAAACAGGGCGTTACCGTCGCCAAATCTAAAAAAGCAAAACGGAACGTAGAATAAATACAGAAACGCCAAAGGCAACTGTATTATGGCATTTCTTTTAATTATGTTACCCCTATCCGCCCAATTTGAAGCAAGGATAATGGTCAACATGCTCACAGCCTGAAGAATGGTAGTGTGAACGTAATTAAAATCACTATTAAAGCCAAGCGAGCCTATAAACGTCTGTATAAGCGGTCCGCTTGCGCACATGAGCGCAGGACCCTTAAGTATTGAGCACAGTATGCCCCTTATTTTGTTTGAATTTTCGACTGTCAAGGTGTCCTCCAAAATGTCGAACAAATCAGATATCTATAAAAGTTCTTGCAATAATATTATCCTGAAGGTCCTTGCCAAGATTTACAAATATATCGCTGTATCCACCTACACGCACAATAAGGTCACGGTGAGCATCGGGATTCTTCTGCGCATCTATAAGATCGTCGGGACTAACCACGGTTACGGTAAACTGCTGTCCGCCGCCCGCAAAATACGTCTTTGCAAGTGCGATCAAAGCAGCCTTACCCTTTGGAGTGGATATTATCTTTTTATCGTACTTTGTCTGGAACACAAAGCCGCTGCAGCTGTCCACGTGGTTATAATTCAGCACGGACTTGATAAGCGCTGTAGGACCATTGGTGTCGCGTCCCGGCTCTGCGGCAATACTATCCGCAAGCAAGGGAGTGCATCTCTTTCTGCCGTTTGGCAACGCACCAACCGCTCTGCCGTAGCCCGCAGCTCTGTTGAATGTGCTGCATCCACCTGTAAATACACCACCTCTGTACGTATTGTTACGCTTGAGCACGGTCAGGAATCTGTTTACAGCCCTTGCGGTTATCTCGTCAACCTCCTTGATGTCATTACCGAACTTTTCGCATGACAAGAAATCCTTCTGCATTTCCTCCCAGCCGACAAAGTCCGCATCAAGGGCAGCTATTACCTGCTCCATGGTATATTTCTTTTCGTCAAAAACAAATTTTTTGATCGCCCAAAGGCTGTCACCAGTATCAGCAATACCCTCTGCAAGTATCTGGCCGTGACCGTACAAAGGTCCACCGTTACGGTAGTCCCTACCCTTTTCAAGACAACCCTCTATCAGGCACGATCTGAAAGGATTAGGTGAATAAAATCCTCTCATCTGCTGATGAGCATTTGCCGTAGCACAGCAGGTATAAGTAACGTACTCAAGCTGTCGCATAAATGCCGCCTCAAACTCCTCATAAGTAGCAAATTTGCATGCATCGCCCGTTGGGATAGCATCCATTTCGCCGTTAACGGGGTTTTTACCGTTATAGAGTGCGTACTCAAGGCACTTACAGAACAGCACCTCACCATCCTCAAGACCCATGTGACTCTTGCCCATGATGTCTATCTGGTTACAGCCGTTCATGCAATAATCGTGACTGTCACAAGCAGGAATGCCTATTTTTTCCAAGCCCGCGCAAACGATATCATCATTGTAAAGTGCAGGCATACCAATACCCGTTGCGAGAGTGTCAACTATTGCATTCCAGAGCTTTTCAGGAGTATTATGATGAACTCTCAATGTGATATTAGGAGTATTGTAACGCTTTTCGGCGGCGATCCTAAGAATATGATACGTCAGATCGTTCGTTTCGTCGTTCCAGTTTTCATCGGAACCACTCAAACACAAATTCCATGATCTTGTATCGTGGAATACTTCCCATATTCTGTGAAGCACGTCATCAACCTCGTCCATATCCTCAGAAATTGAATACGCTCTGAACATGTATTGGTCAAATCTGCCGGGAGAGTCATTTCCGTCCATCGTAAAGAGCATCCAGAAAACGTGGCAAGCGGACGTAAAGTCATACGCCGGCTTTTTAGGCACTACCTCAAAAGCCTTAGCCGCAAGCTCAAGGCGTTTTTTTCTTTCGGGGTCGTCACAAGACTTTGCTTCTTCCTCAGCAACCTTTTGGAATCTTTCGCCAACAATATCTATTGCATCCAGCGCATATTCGCAGGCACGGTAGAACCAATCGGCGTCGTCAGTATTCTTCTGTTTATACTCGTCGATAATCTTTCTAATACCCTCAGTACCGAGGTTTACAACTCTGCCGAAATCGGGGTTTGAATGTCCGCCCCAGCCGCCTGCCCACTCAGCACTTGAGCGTTCAAGCTTTTTGTGTGCTTCGGATTTATGAGCAACCACGGATTCCTTGCGGTAGCCCGCAAAGAAGTTCAGATATCTGTCGATGTCTTCTGCAGATTCGGGGAATTTCTCTTTCATTTCATCAAGGTCGCCCGTATCACACGTCAAACCATCGTGAAATGCAAAACGCATTGTCGTTTTGTGACCCAACCACGCCATTGGCAAAACGTTTCTGTCAAAGCTTAAATGTGCAGTCTTTGCCATTTCTCTGAGTGCAAGGCCAACTCTTTCTGCACGCTCAAGATTACTGTTTACGTAAGTCTCAAGCGGCTTATCAATATATTTACTCATATCGTATCCTCTCATAATTCAATACTTGTTCTTGCAATAATATTATCCTGAAGACCCTTTTCAAGATTTACAAATATATCGCTGTATCCGCCAACGCGCACGATGAGGTCGCGGTGAGCATCGGGATTCTTTTGTGCATCTATAAGTTCTTCGGGGGCAACAACGTTAACGGTAAACTGCTGTCCGCCACCTGCAAAATAGGTCTTTGCAAGCGCAATAAGCATAGCCTTACCCTTTTCTGTTGAAATTATTTTTTTGTCATACTTCGTCTGGAAAACAAAGCCGCTGCAGCTTTCGTCATGATCATAGCCAAGCACAGAATTGATCAGCGCGGTAGGACCGTTTGTGTCATTGCCCGGCACTGCGCCTATGCAGTCCGCAATCAAGGGATCACGGCTCTTTCTGCCGTTTGGCAATGCACCTATAGTTACGCCGTATTCCGCTGTGCGGTTGAACGTAGAGCATCCACCCGTAAACACTCCGCCGCGGTATGTATTGTTTCGCTTAAGGACCTCAAAGAAACGGTTAACCATCTTTGACGTAATACTGTCAACGCACTCAATGTCGTTACCGAATTTCTCGCAGGTCATAAAGTCGTGGCGCATTTCCTCCCAGCCCTCAAAATCTGCATTGAGTGCTGAAATCACCTGATCCATAGTATATTTCTTTTCGTTATAAACAAATCTCTTTATTGCCCAAAGGCTGTCGCCCGTATCTGCAATGCCCTCTGAAAGTATCTGACCGTGACCGTACAAAGGTCCGCCGTTACGGTAATCCCTGCCCTTTTCAAGGCAACCGTCTATCAGGCAAGATCTGAACGGATTGGGTGAATACATGCCTCTCCAATGCTGATAAGCATTTGCAGATTCACAGCAAACGTAACTGACGTAATCAAGCTGACGAAGGAATGCATTTTCAAATTCCTCGTAAGTTTCAAATTCTCTTGGATCGCCCGTATGCACCGAGTCATCCGATCCCGTGAGGGGGTTTATGCCATTGTAGAGCGTATATTCAAGGCATTTGCAGAAGCTTACTTCGCCGTCCTCAAGACCCATATGGCTCTTGCCCATGATGTCTATCTGGTTACATCC
>SVGF01000049.1 GCA_015056475.1 Clostridiales bacterium | reverse complement strand
CCACACATCTGCTTTACGGCTACTGGGTAGGCGCAACACCCGACGGCAGAAAGTCCCGCGATATGCTCGGTTACGGCGTAGATCCTCTCTACGGCGCGGCATCGGGCGGCCTCGGCTTCAGAATGCTCTCAAATATGGAGCTTCCTTTTGAGCAATTCAATGGCGGCTATGCATCCCATCTCGGCATTGATCCCAAGTATTTCAAGGGCGAAAGTTTGGAAGAAAAGGGCATGGAATTCAAAAATAACGTTATTACCCCCCTGTTCTTCAATGAATACAAAACGGGCGTATCTCCGTTCTACCTTTACGTTAACGTAACCACACCCGAAACACTTCGCAAGGTCTTGGCAGATCCCAAAAAATATGCACCCAGCGGTGTTTACATTATGAGAATCCACGGAACGTTTGTCAACTTCCTTGACCTTTCTCCCGCAATTCAGAACGATATCATCACACGTCTTGATCCCGCATCCACAACCATCGGATGCTGATCGGAGGGCATATGAAAGTTATAGGAATCGACATTGGCACAACCGGTATCTGCGGAGTTTTGTTGGATGGCAAAAACGGTAACGTGATCCAATCAAAAACAGTTGACTCAAATGCATTCATCAAAACTCCAAACGAATGGGAAAAGATTCAGGACCCAAACAAGATAATATCTATCTGCACGGATATCTTAAGCTCCTTTTTGAATGATTTTGAGGAGGACGTCGTTGCCATCGGGCTTACGGGACAAATGCACGGCATCGTCTACGTTAATTCCGAGGGCATGGCAGTAAGCCCGCTTTATACATGGCAGGACGAACGCGGAAATCTTCCCTACCGTGATACCACGTACGCAGGTTATCTCGGCAGCTTTTCGGGCTACGGCAATGTTACCGATTTTTACAACCGCAAAAACAACCTCGTGCCGCAAGATGCAGTCACCTATTGCACGATTCACGATTTTCTCGGCATGGTGCTTTGCAAAAACAAAAAACCCATCCTTCACGCAAGCGATGCTGCAAGCTTCGGATTTTACAACGTTGCGCAAAATAAATTTGATTACGATTATGACCCACAAGTAACCGATGGATTTGAGATCATCGGAACTTATCGCAATATCCCCGTTTCCGTTGCGATAGGTGACAATCAGGCTAGCGTGTTTTCAACCCTTGCCGACACAAACGATATTCTCATAAACGTCGGCACTGGCAGTCAGATATCCGTTGTTTCAGAGCATCCCATTACAGCAGACGGAATCGAATGCAGACCGTACGTTGACGGCAAATATCTCATTGTCGGCGCAGCACTTTGCGGAGGAAGAGCCTATTCTCTGTTAAAGGATTTTTATAAGCAGCTGCTTGATGCTGCAAATTGCAATGACGTTGACGTCTACAGCATTATGGACAGTTTGCTTCAAAGCAAATCTTCAACCACACTCAAGGTCGATACACGCTTTGCAGGAACGCGTGCAGATGCCAATATCAGAGGAAGCATTTCCAACATCTCAGTCGATAATCTCACACCGGCAGATCTGACCCTGGGTCTTCTTTGCGGCATGGTCGAGGAGCTACACGATTTGTACCTCAACATGGGCGTAAAACGCGTTGGTATCGTCGGCTCGGGTAACGGAATCAGAAAAAACCAAACGCTCATTCGCATTGCCGAGGAAGCTTTTGGAGCAAAGCTCAAAATACCGCTTCATACCGAGGAAGCCGCTTGCGGCGCTGCATTGTTTGCACTCGTTTGTTGCGGAAAATATAGCGACGTATCCGAGGTACAAAAGCTTATACAATATACATAATCTAAGAATTATCGTGCATACTTTTCTTGAACAAATTTCTGCTATTGCAATTATTTTACAATTGATGTATAATATATCTGATAATAATCGAATCGAAAGGAATAATTTTTATGATCTCAAATGATATTCGTTATATAGGCGTAAATGATCACAAGGTAGACCTTTTTGAAGGTCAGTACGTTGTACCCAACGGTATGTCCTACAATTCCTACGCCATTATTGACGAACAGATCGCCATTATGGATACTGTTGACATCAACTTCACACACGAATGGCTCGACAATATCCAGAACGTGCTCGGTAACAAATCTCCCGATTATCTTGTGATCCAGCATATGGAGCCCGACCACTCAGCAAATATTGTAAACTTTACAAAAGCATACCCCAATGCAACCATAGTGTCTTCATCCAAAGCATTCGTTATGATGAAGAATTTCTTCGGCACGGATTTTGCAGAAAACAGGATCGTCGTAGGCGAGGGTGATACTCTCTGCCTCGGTAAGCACACACTCACTTTCGTTACAGCTCCTATGGTGCATTGGCCCGAGGTTATCGTAACGTACGATTCATGCGATAAGGTGCTTTTCTCTGCCGACGGCTTCGGCAAATTCGGCGCTCTCGATAAGGACGAGCCGTGGATCGACGAGGCTCGCCGCTATTACATCGGTATCGTTGGTAAATACGGTCAGCAGGTACAGGCATTGCTCAAAAAGGCTGCAGGCTTGCAGATCGATGCCATCTGCCCCCTCCACGGTCCCATATTGACAGAAAACCTCAAGTATTATATTGACCTTTACAGCACTTGGTCGTCATACACTCCCGAGGAAGAAGGTATTGTGGTTGCATACACGTCCATTTACGGCAATACAAGAAAAGCCGCACTCTCGCTCGCAGAGCAGTTAAAGGCAAACGGCGCACCCAAGGTTGTTGTTTATGACCTCGCCAGATGTGATATGTCAAAGGCAGTAGCTGATGCATTCCGTTTCAACAAGCTCGTGCTTGCAACAACAACTTACAATGCAGACATATTCCCCTTCATGAGAGAGTTCATAGATCACCTTACAGAGCGCAATTTCTCCAACCGCACCGTTGCCCTCATCGAAAACGGAAGCTGGGCACCCATGGCGGCAAAGGTAATGAAGACAATGCTCGAAAAGTCAAAGAACATCACTTATACCGATGAATCCGTAAAGATCCTCTCCGCATTGAACGAGGACAGCTCATCCCATTTGACAGCTCTTGCAAACGAGCTTTGCCGTGAGTACCTTGCTCAAAAGGATGACACCGCAAACAAGAACGACCTCACAGCACTTTTCAATATAGGATACGGCTTGTACGTAGTTACTTCAAACGACGGCAAAAAGGACAACGGTCTTATCGTAAATACGGTTTCTCAGGTTACAAACACACCCAACCGCATAGCAGTTACCATCAACAAAGAGAATTATTCTCATCACATCATAAAGCAAACCGGCAAAATGAACGTTAACTGCTTGTCAGTTGATGCACCCTTTGCAGTGTTTGAAAAATTCGGATTCCACAGCGGACGTAACACAGACAAATTTGAAGACTACCAGACCTTGCGCTCCGATAACGGACTTGTTTTCCTTCCAAGATATATAAATTCATTCATGTCACTCAAGGTTGAGCAGTATATTGACCTCGACACGCACGGAATGTTCATCTGCTCCGTTACAGAATCAAGAGTATTGTCCGATAAGGAAACAATGACTTACACCTACTACCAATCAAACGTTAAACCCAAGCCTCAAACTGAAGGCAAAAAGGGCTTCGTGTGCAAGGTATGCGGATACGTTTACGAGGGCGACACGTTGCCTGAGGATATCGTTTGCCCCCTCTGTAAGCACGGTGCCGCAGATTTTGAAGAAATAGTTTGATATGATCACAAAAAGACTGCGCTTTATGAAGCGTACTCTTAAGGATGATTTTTGAAATCTGTTATAATACGTTACCTACAGGAAAAGGACGAAGAGTTTCATTAAAACTCCTCGTCCTTATTATTTGACAACTCTGCTCCTTTGGACACAGAAGCTCTTTTTTCGGCGATATATTTGCTTTCGCAAACGCGATATATTTGCGCTCACGCTCAAATGCTATATAACCGACCTTGCAGTCGGTTGCGATATGATATAAATCCCATTCACGCCCGAAAGGGCATATCGCATCGAAGATATATCGCACGCGTAAGCGTATATCGCAAATCCGGCAAGGGATTTATATCGCTGCTTAGTGCCTTAATGGCACTAAGCATATAAGCAAGGTCTTTTTATTATAATATATTGCTCAAACTCAGCGTTTCCGTATCAAGCATATCATCAAGATAATAGCTCAGCGAGCACGCATTCAGCCTTATTTTCTCAATGTCACCCGTTTCTATGGCAGCACCAAGCATTTCAACTGCGTAATCCACAACGTCAATATCCGCGTGATTCAAAACCGCAAAAAGTGCTTTTCTTATTGATCGCCATTTTTTATTGACCTCATCAAACGCTTTTTCAGCTTCTTTTGTGTCACGGGCTGATTCTATTTTTTCACATTGTGTTATTATTTCACTCACCTTTTCGTCAATAGCAACGTCTATCCATATCACACAGCCAACCGTGACCGCAAACAGCACCAAAACGAATATCAAGCTCCTCATTTTCTTTTGCTCCTTTTTCTGTCTTCATCTCTTTTGTATATCATTTTAACCGTGCCATCCGGCTCAACGTACGAATACAAAACGTCACTCAAGGTCCTGCCTGCGGATCTTACCCTGCTAAGTATATCATTCTCGTTTTTATCGCTGAATTCCATATAATTCTGCAAAAACTCACCGTTCATCACCAAAGGCAAGGAAAACGAAGTATTATCGACCTGAACGTTCATATCCCTCTTTTGCACGGGCTCAAGATTCGGCTTCTTAAAGCACGATATATTACCGTCCGTTTCAAGAATGGCATAATCAATATCCTCGATCGAAGAAATACCGCTTGCGTGCATAGCCTCAAGCAGATCCGAAAAGCTCACCATGCATTCCTGCAATATTTTGTGATTTATCTTCCCGTGAGCTATCAAAACGGATGGCGTACCGTTCAACCACGTTCTGAATTTTTTGTTTCTGAACACAATAAAAGAAAACACCACCTGCGCACACAAAAGCACTATCAGCGGAATAATCCCCCTCAAAAGCGGTATTTTTTCATCCTGCATGGGCATTGCCGCAAGATCGGCAATAATTATGGATACAACCATCTCAAACGGTTGCAGCTGCCCAACCTGCCTCTTACCCATAAGCCGCATAACAACTATTACAGCAACGTAAATAAAAAATGTTCGTATGATCAGATTCAGCATAAAACGCTCCCAACAACAATATCTTTATGCTATTGTTCCAAATTTGGAAAATATTATACGAATACGCAAGAACGTATAATAGCAAAATTTTGTATGAACCTGTCTTAACACAATAATTAACAGTATTATTGTCAAAATATTTATCTGTTTTTATATCGTCAGAAGAAAAATACTACGCTCCGTAGAATTACATCTATGTTGCGGTTATTGATTTACAATAAAAACTGCTGTATAATACGTTCAGACGCGTCAAATTATATCTAATATCGGAGGTAATTATTATGGAACTTATGATTGGCGATAAAATAAAAAAATTACGCCGTAGCAAAGATTTAACACAAGAGGAGCTTGCAACACACCTTGGCATTTCCTATCAAGCAATCAGCAAATGGGAAAGAAACGACGGTTATCCGGACATCACTATGTTACCTGCTCTTGCAAATTATTTTGAGATATCAGTTGACGAATTGATCGGAATGAACGAAATATATTCCAGCAAGAAACTTGATGAGATAAATCAAAAATGGTTGGAAAACCGAGCCTTGGGAAAACACAAAGAAAACGTCGAACTCATGCGGAGTGCGTTAAAAACATACCCTAACAACGGACTTTTGTTAATACAACTTACATCATCTCTCGAAAAACTCGATGGTACCGAAAAAGAAAAGCAGGAATTCTTAAAAGAATCTATTATAATACATGAGCAAATTTTACGTTACTGTGATGATTCCGAATTACGAGGTGCTGCACTTTGTAATATTTCCGATGCTTATTACAGATACGGCAACTATGAAAAAGCATTAGAATATGCTAAAAAACTGCCTAATTTGTATAAGACACGTGAAACCGCATTAGTACGTATTTTGAAAGACGATACAGAAAAGAAAATTGTTGCGTTATCGGCAATAGAGCCACTTGCATGGCTTTTGTCATATCATTTGAGCGCACTTTCAGAAATCGAAAACGATACTCGATACAAAGAAAAGATCTCAAAAATATTGGATATTCTTTTTGAAGGTAACGAAAACGATTATATAGCTAAAATTCGTAAACAAACAACTAACTAACTGCACAGTACACTGTGTATAGCATGATATACTCAAAATTGTACTGCAATAAATAACATACAAGCATTTGAGTATAAAAAAGCCTTCCCCAGTGGGGGAAGGTGGCAGCCGAAGGCTGACGGATGAGGTGTATTAAAATCAAACGCCTCATCCGTAATTAAAATTATTCTACGATCAATACTTCCCCGTCGAACCAAAGCCATTTTGCCCTCTGTCAGTATCGTCAAGCTCATCCGCCTCAACGTAATTAACGGGAAGATACGGCACGATAACAAATTGCGCAATCCTCTCGCCCGCATCAACGCTCTGCTCCTTGTCGGAGTGATTATGAAGCACTATTCTTAATTCGCCTCTGTAATCGGAATCCACCACGCCAACCTTGTTTGCGGGAGCAAGACCTCTTTTTGTACCAAGACTGCTTCTTGCAAAGATCAACCCAACGTATCCCTCGGGAATCTCCACCGCAATGCCCGTGCCAAGCCAGCAAGTGCCACCCGCGGGAATTTTTGCTCCGTCAAGCGTGTAAAGATCAGCACCCGCCGCAAACTCAGTGCCAAACGTCGGCACAATTGCTCTCTCATCCAATTTTTTATATCTTACGTCAACTCTTTTCATTCGTTCCAATCCTCATCTTCCTCATGCCCAAGCTGCTTTAACGCATAGCTTATGGCATCCCAATAAAATCCGTTTCGTGCAAGTGAGCCCTGCAAGCGCTTTAGCGTCTTTTCATCGCGCTTATCCTTTACGATTTTTTGCGCAACCTCAAGCGCACGCTCACTCTCGTCCCTTTCGTATTCCGAAAGCACGTCGGTTATAACGTCCTTTTCAACACCCTCAACCTTCAGGTCGTATTCAATAGCTCTCCAGCTCTTTTTTGACGACGATAACCTGTATTCTATAAACGTTCTTGCGTATGAGGCATCATCAATATACCCCCAAGACGATATTCTATCGATCGTTAGATCAATTATTTTGCCGTCATATCCCTTTTCAGCAAGATGTTTTGCAAGCTGCTTGGCAGTTCTCATCCTTGACGACAAATATTTTATAGATTCCTTTTGAGCCTTTATGCAGTCGCATTCAAATATAACGCCCTCAAGCACCTCGTCCTCAAAGTCCTCACCCTCTTTTAGAGGGCTTGTTGAAACCGTAAACGTATCAAGCTCAAGCACGTCAAAGCTATCAAGGATCACCCTGCATTTTACGTCGTCAATATACTCAATTTTAGTAATATGCTTCATTCAAACTCGTTTATTACAGCTCATACTCCATATAGGTATTACCGTCGGCGTCCTTCCATACAAAATGCTTTCCGTCCGTAACCATGTAGCTGTGTGCGCTGTTTTCCTTGGGAATGGACACAGAGCCCGGATTCATATATATAAAATTCTCCATAACCTTACAAGCAGGCACGTGGAAATGTCCGTAAAGAAGAACGTCATTCTTGTTCAAAAAAGGCGGATCATCAACGTTGAATTTATCTCCATGAGTAGCAAATATGCATCTGTTTTCAAACGCAATAATAGCATACGGCGCCATTATCGGGAATTCAAGCACCATCTGGTCAACGTCGCTGTCACAGTTACCCTTTACAGCAATGATCTTCTCCTTCATAGCATTCAACATTGGTGCAACCTTCTTGGGATCGTAATCCTTGGGAAGATCGTTTCTCGGTCCGTGGTAAAGCACGTCACCCAAAAGCAAAAGCTTATCAGCCCCCTCCTTTTTGAATGCCTCAACTATTTTTTCACAGTAATATGCGGATCCGTGAATATCCGATGCGATCAATAGCTTCATATTATTCCTCCTTAGTATTATTTCCTTTAGATCTTTCGTAGAGTGCCTCTACTTCTTTGTACTTCTTTTCAAGCTCATCCCTTGTAACGGTCGTCAGCGCGCTGAATGTAGAATCCATTGCATCATCCAGCAAATAATATGCACGCTTTATATCACCCTCTCCAAGCACAATGAGGGCAAGAAAATAGCATGAATCAGTCATATCACGCTTGATATCTATCGCTTCCTCAAAATACTTCTTTGCATTTTCCATATCTCCCAAACGGTAATACGTCTGACCGAGATTATCGCAGATAGCAACGTCCATGGGATCATATTCGTAACCTTCAAGATTTACCGCCAAAGCCTCGTCTATTCTGTTCTGATCCATGAGCAGATAACCGTAAAGCACAAAGCTTGTACCCGATTTCATATCATCATACATTTCTTTTGCTTCAACGAGCGCTTCTTCTATGTCGCCAAGCTTATATTTACACGTAATTATACTGCATCTGATAGCAGTATAATACATAACGTTTACCCCCAAGCCCTCAAAAGCCTTTTCGTAAACCTCCTTACACTTTGCATACTCACCCTTTTTCATCAAGAGCGAGCCGTATGCAGTAAGGTATGACGTTTTTTCAAGCCCCTGCTCCCAAGCCTTTGAAAGATATTTTTCCGCATCGTCCCTTTTTTGTCTTGCCAATGCGAGATATCCCTTAAATCCGTAAAAATTGGTTAAAAAACCCATTTATCAAAATCCTCCTCGTATGACGTAGCATCAATAGCACCACGCTTTTTGTTTAATCTTTCTATTCTTTTATCAAGCTGTGCTCTTAATTCTTTTGCACCGCTTAAAAGCGCATTTTTTCTCGCCTTATTCGCGCAATCAAGCGCCTTTGCAATATCCTTTTGCACGTGCTCGTAATATTTAGCAAGCTCCTCCAAGGGCAGCACCGCAGAAGGCATTATCCTTTCCATTTTTTGCCAAAGCTCAACAGCTCTTGAATATTCCTTGTTCTTTTTATGTATAAACGAAATATATTTCATACAATTATACGATGTCATTGCATCCTTTGAGCCTTTAAGTGCCGCCTCAAAGCATTCTAACGAACGTTTGAAGTCTTTTTTCGCGTAATAACTCTCACCCAGATGCATAACATCCCTGATATCATCAAGCTGTCCAACAGGATCACCAAAAATTCTTATAAGCCTGCACAAGATCACACTCATAGAAACTACGTCACTCTCGTTATGCTCAATTACCTTAAGCATCTCCTGCCCGTTTCCGCTTTCAAGGTAACGCTTATACATTTCCGGAATCTCACTTCCGGGGATATCATCCTCTCTTTTGAGCTTGAGTATCTCCTCCTCAATGGTTGAAAGCCTGCAATTCTCAAGTCGTTTTTTCCATATTCTTCTGCATAAGTGTAAAAGATCGCTCTGCTTAGTAGCAAACGCCTTGCAGTTAACTGCATTCAGCGTGCACCTCGCCTTTATCAACGGCACGTCAAAGCTTTTACCGTTGTAAGACACCACAGTCATTCCCGAATATTTTTTAACTATCTCCTCAAGCACACAAGCCTCATCGTCAATATCCCTCATAAAATACTGCTCAAGCACAAGGCTGTTCTCATCAAAATATGATACGCCTATCAAAAACGGGCACGCAACAGATCCAAGCCCCGTGGTTTCCGTGTCAAGAAACAAAAGCCTTTCCTTTAAGCCAAACGTCTTTTCAACGTTTTCAAGCGTATAATCGCCGTAGATCGCCCCTACAGCGTACTTTATTCGTCTGAGCAAATACCCGCCGTTCTCCTTTTGAACGCACTCAGCGCCAATTACAGCCGAAATGTCATGTTTTTTCTTTGGTGCTTGTTGTATCGGCGTTGATGCAAGCCTGTCAAGCTTTTTCTTCAGATCCGTAATCATCCAATATCATCTCCAGAATCTTAAGAGAATTCTTTTTGATCTTTCTCTCCCAAAGCGGACCAACGCACGACGGACAGCCTTTTTCGCATTTACAATCCTTCAAATGTCCGTAAGCCATTGCAAGCAGATCACCCAGCGAGTGATATATCTTCTCCGCAAAGCCGATACCACCCTGATAATTGTCGTAAATATACACAGTCGATCTGTTTGTAAAGGGAGATCTTACGTGATAAACTATGTTAACGTCCTTTGCGGACGACATTATATACACCGGCACTATATTCCCGAGCAAATGAGTGATACCCAAAAGCGCATCGTTAAAATCCTCTTTATCGAATTGCGAGGTTATACTTTCGGGCAACGTCACCCAGCAAGCGTTTGTATACATTTCCATCTGCGGAAGGAATATCTTCCCCCAGCCGAGATTCTCGTGCGTGTCAAGCTTCATCTTCTTGAACATAGTGGTCTGGCTCACCACCATTGCCTCGCCAAGACTTACGTTGATTTTATCATCACTCATATCCTTGCTTTCGTAAACGTCAGTCACCCTTACCTCAACGTTAAGGTCTGCATCCGTATAGTAATCAACGTTTACCTTGCGCACGTAAGCCTTGTGGTCGTCCCAATCAAGCTTTTCCACCTGGTATTGCACCGCCTGATGCATATATATAGCCTGCTCGTGCAAAAGCATGGGCACGGTAAATTTGTCCATCTCACCTATAACTCTGTGCTCGGGCTCCGATATATCAATTATAATAAAATTATCGTTTGAAATGCTCCTCATATTGAGCGCGGACGCGGGATACGATTCAGCCATCCAGTACCATTTTCCACCCGTATGGCGCGCAGTTCCGTTTTCCTCAAAATATCTGAGCATGGGCGAAACGTCCATTCCGCCGTACGTTTCTCCGTCCTTGAACGGAAGCTCAAACATACTGCATTGAACGTGGCTCATGAGTATCTGCAGATTATCGCCGTTAACGAGTCCGTTTTCAGGTGAAGACTCAAAGAAATAATCGGGATGGCTCAGAATATACTGATCCAAAGCCTTATTCGATGCCACAAGTATGGCAAGCGAGGTCTCGCGCCTTCTTCCGGCTCTGCCCATCTGCTGCCAAGTATTTGCAATTCCACCGGGATATCCGCACATAACGCAAGCATCAAGCCTGCCTATATCAATTCCAAGCTCAAGCGCATTCGTGCTTATAACACCCATTATATCACCCGAGCGAAGACCTCTTTCAATCGCACGCCTTTCAGACGGCAAATAACCGCCCCTGTACGCCTTTATGCTGTCCTTGGTACCAAAAGCCCTCGATGACGAAAGCTCCTTGTCAAGCGTGCTGAGCATTACCTCAACGCCCACTCTCGACCTCATAAACACTATCGTCTGTATCTTATTTTTAAGCAATTCTGCGGCTATATCCCTCGTCTGGAGAGTAGTGTCGCGCCTTATAAACAGCTTTTTATCAACGTACGGCGGATTATAGAATATAACGTGCCTCTTGCCAGACGGCGCACCGCTCTTGTCAACAACCTCAAACTCCTCGCCCGTTATTCTTCTTGCAAGCTCATCGGGGTTTGCAATGGTTGCAGACAAGCAAATAAATTGCGGATCAGAGCCGTAAAAATTGCACAACCTCTTAAGTCTGCGCATTACGTTACACACGTTACTGCCAAAAACACCAACGTAAGTGTGAAGCTCATCTATCACGATATATTTTAAGTTTTCAAAAAAATCCACCCATTTTGTGTGCTGGGGCAATATTCCCGAATGAAGCATATCGGGATTCGTTATAATAACGTTGCCCGCCTGGCGCACGGCTTTTCTTGCGTTTACGGGAGTATCGCCGTCATATGTGTAGCTCTTAACGTCAGCCTCAGCAAGCTCACAAAGCTCGTGAAGCTCCGCCATCTGGTCCTGCGCAAGTGCCTTTGTCGGAAAAATATACAAAGCCCTTGACGAGCTGTCCTCAAGCACCTTATTAATAACGGGGATATTATAGCACAACGTCTTACCCGAAGCAGTCGGTGTAACAACGGTAACGTTTTTTCCGTTCAAAACGTGCTCAACAGCCTTAGCCTGATGAGTATAGAGCTTGTAAATGCCCCTTTGAGAAAGCGCATAAATAAGCTTTTCGTTGATACCTGCGGGAAAATCCGCATATTCTGGATCCTTTTCGGGAATCTCCTTCCAATAAGCTACGTTTGACATAAAGTCGCGGTCCTGCTTAAATTTTAATACGATCTGATCAACGTTCATAGCATCAAACTCCTTGCACTTCTTCTCATAGTATATTATAAATGATTTTGCCGATATTGTAAAGCATAAAAATAAAAAAACGGCAATTTTTATCAAACCGCCGTCCAAGTCCCTCATATCACACCGCATATCCACAATATCAACAGCAACCCCAATATTGAGGCTATAGCAATGGCATACCGCTTTATCACCTTTCGCTTAAAAAACAATACCTTCATACTCATATCACCTTTCATTTTGCTTTTATAAACAATATGCTCATCAAAAAATTAATATGATGTTTAATATAAATTTATTTGCGCATAATATATCCACGTTCCGAAAGGAAGAAAAAACGTACCGAAAGGATATTATAATTATGACTATCAAAAAAGTACTTTGTTGCTCTGCAGCAGCCATATTCGGCGGCGCTCTTGCATGGACGTTCAAGGACGACATTAAAAATTGCATTTGCAGCGTAAAGGATATGATGTGCAGAAATTCCGATTGTTGTTGCTCCAAGCCCGAGGTCGTGCTCATACACGATTCAAACGCGTGCAATCAGGACAATAGCTGCAACATCACAAACGAGCTTGAATGCCTCCTTGCAGACCTTTACTGCATAGCCGATATAAACGTTATCGACACGGCAAAGGCTTCTCCCGATGAGCTTTGTGAGCTTGAGGATTACAAAAAGCGTTTTGGCATAGGCACTCTGCCCGCCATATTGATCCTCACCAACGAGAACGCCCTTACCGCAAAGCTTGAGGCACCCGAAAGTGTGTTTGCCGCAAGTGAATTTATAGAGTCAAATATATAAAAATATTTGTAATTTCCGCAAAAAGTGCTTGACATTTACTCCGCGATGTAGTATAATTATATTGCTATGAACGATGCAGAGTAAATAAACCGTCCGTTTCAGAGAGGGGCAGGTGCTGTGAATGCCCTACGGATATTATTGAATGCCGGCATCGGGAGCATACTGCATAACAGTCGGGTCGTTCCGTTATAGACCTTAAAGCGGGCACAATATATTATATACTTCGTATTTAATATGCCAATTTGGGTGGAACCGCGGGAATTTTGTTAATTACCCGTCCCTTATTTTTGTAAGGGGCGGTTTTTTTATTTTTACGACTACAAAACAGGAGGATCATATGATCAATATCAAACTTAAGGACGGCAGCGTTTTAGAAGTTGAAAACGGCTGTACCGTCAAAGAAATTGCAGAAAAGCTCTCCCGCAATCTTGCAAAGCAGGCTGTGGGCGCTATCGTTAACGGCGATGTAACGGTTGGCCTTACAACTCCCATCAACGAGGACTGTGAGCTTACTGTCATCACATTCCAGGATCCGGAGGGCAAGCAGCTCTTCTGGCACACAGCTTCACACGTTATGGCTCAGGCTGTAAAAAGGCTCTACCCCACAGCAAAGCTCGCCATCGGCCCTGCCATTGCTAACGGCTTCTACTACGATTTCGATTTTGAAACACCTCTCACAACGGATGATTTTGCAAAGATCGAAAAGGAAATGAACAAGATCGTTTCACAGAACTTCCCCATCGAGCGCTTTGAGCTTCCCAGAGCTGAAGCTCTTGAATTCATGAAGGACGAGCCCTACAAAGTTGACCTTATCGAAAACCTCCCCGAGGATGCAGTTATCTCATTCTATAAGCAGGGCGATTTCACAGACCTTTGTGCAGGTCCTCACCTTGCTTCAACAGGTATGGTTAAGGTATTCAAGCTCTTGTCCCTTGCAGGTGCTTACTGGAGAGGTGACGAAAAGAACAAGATGCTCCAGAGAATCTACGCTACAGCATTCCCCAAGCAGGATGAGCTCCAGGCTTACCTCGATTTCCTTGAGGATGCAAAAAGACGTGACCACAGAAAGATCGGTAAGGAGCTCGATCTCTTCGATATTTACGACGAAGGCCCCGGCTTCCCCTTCTTCCTCCCCAAGGGCATGGTGTTGAGAAACAACCTTGAGGACTTCTGGCGCGAAGAGCACAGAAAGAACGGCTACAACGAAATTAAGACACCTATCATACTCAATCAGGATCTCTGGCACAGATCAGGCCACTGGGATCATTACAAGAACAATATGTATACGACAGTTATCGACGATCAGGACTTCGCTATCAAGCCCATGAACTGTCCCGGCGGTATGCTCGCATTCAAGCGTAAAGTACATTCATACAGAGATCTCCCCCAGAGAATGGCTGAGCTCGGTCTTGTTCACAGACACGAAAAATCAGGTACACTCCACGGTCTCATGAGAGTACGTTGCTTCACACAGGACGATGCTCATATCTTTATGACACCCGATCAGATCGAAAGCGAAATTTTGGGCGTTATCAACATGATCGACAAGTTCTACTCCGTATTCGGATTCAAGTACAACGTTGAGCTTTCCACACGCCCCGAGGATTCAATGGGTAGCGACGAAGCTTGGGAAACAGCAACAGCAGCTTTGAAGAATGCTCTTGAAGCAAACGGCAAGCCCTACAAGATCAACGAGGGTGACGGCGCATTCTACGGTCCTAAGATCGACTTCCACCTCCAGGACTGCCTCGGCAGAACTTGGCAGTGCGGTACTATCCAGCTCGACTTCCAGATGCCCGAAAGATTTGACCTCACGTACGTTGGCCCCGACGGCGAAAAGCATCGTCCCGTTATGATCCACAGAGTTATATTCGGCAGCATCGAGCGTTTCATCGGTATCATCACAGAGCATTACGCAGGCGCATTCCCGCTCTGGCTCGCACCTGTTCAGGTCAAGATCCTTTCCATCAACGATCGTTCCGCAGACTACATTGCCGACCTCTGCAATAAGCTCGAGGCTGTTGGTATCCGCGTTGAAACAGACATGAGAAACGAAAAGATCGGCTTCAAGATCAGAGAAGCTCAGCTTCAGAAGGTTCCCTACATGCTCGTTATCGGTGACAAAGAAGTCGAAGAAGGCAAGGTTGCAGTTCGTTCACGTAAGTCACCCAACAGCGTTGTGGTTGACGTTGATACTTTCCTCGCTCAGGTCGTTGAGGAAGTTGCAAACAAGCTTCAGTAATCAAGCCCTTTGGCAAAACGTAATATTACACACGAAAGGAAAATACAATTATGAGACTTAATTTAGGTATGATCTGCGGATGGAGCGAAAAGGATTTTGAATACCTCGCAAAAAAGGATCTTCATTGGGTTGAATTCTGCATCAACTACTACAACGATGCAGACGAATTTGCCGCACAGGTTCCCCAGATCATTGAATACTGCAAAAAGTATGACGTTAAGATCGGCTCTATGGGCAGATGGGGCGAAGAGATCCAGAATCCCGACGGCACAATGAACGAAAAGAAGTTCCAGAACCACCTCACACTCATCGATGCTGCTTCAAAGCTTTCTTGCCCCGTTTATAACGTAGGCGTTAACTGGGTTGACGGTGTAAGTGAAGAAGCTAACTACAAGTTCGCTATTGATGCACTCAACACTCTCGTTGCTTACGGTAAAGAGCGTAACGTCAAGATCGCAGTTTATAACTGCTCATGGAACAACTTCATCTATTCCCCCAGAACTTGGAGCATCATCATGCCCGCAGTTGAGGGTCTCGGCATCAAGTTCGATACTTCTCACGCATTGGCAAGAAATTCCGACTTCATGCTCGAAATGAAGGAGTGGGGCGACAGATTCTACCATGTTCACCTCAAGGGCACGTTAAAGGTTGCAGGTGAAGGCTATGACGATCCGCCCATGGGT
>SVGF01000048.1 GCA_015056475.1 Clostridiales bacterium | reverse complement strand
GGTGGATTGGTTGGTTTGAATACAGCAAAAAAGTCGGAGAGCTTATTCTCCGACTTTTATTATTCTGCTTTATTTTTTATCCGACGGATAATACAATCCGCTTTGCATTCTTATTTCGTACATTACGTGAGCGCAGTCGATCATCGTCTTGGTGCAGAGCTCGTAAAGCTCCTTGTTTTCATTAAGGTTACGGATTATGTCTGCAAAATCAGCCGCCTCGTGGCTCATGAGCTCCTCTTTTGTTTCGCCGTCGCGCAGGTTCCGGACCTCGCCTTTTAGGGGATAAAGCTTTATTCCGCCGAGCGTTGAAATGGAATCTACCGTAACGCAACCGTTGTCACCCACAAACTGTGACGGAGCCATTCCTTGGCAAAGCTTGGAGTAATTCAAGGTTACAAGCTTGTCGCCGTAATTCATTATCACACTGCCCGTGCCGTCAACACCGCTTGAAAGGAAGCTTGAGGTTGCGTGTATTTTGTTTGGCATTCCAAAATAGTAGAGTGCGGGGTAAACGCAGTAAACACCGAGGTCAAGAAGCGCGCCCGTTTCGCATTCGGGGTTGAATATGTTTGGAAGCTCGCCGTTGCAGTAAGCATCGTAACGGGAGGATCTTTGGCAGAAATTAAGATTTACGGATTTTATGTTTCCTATACTGCCCAAAGCCTCGGTGAGCAAATGCCTTGAGGGGAGATGCATAAACATGAGTGCTTCCATGAATATGAGCCCATTTTTGCTTGCGATATTTACCAATTCTTCCATCTGGTGAGGTTGTGCGGAGATCGATTTTTCGCAGATAACGTGCTTGCCGTGCTCAAGGATAAATTTGCTCTGCTCATAGTGAAATTTATTGGGGGATGCAACGTAAACGGCGTCAATATCGGCATTGCAAAGCTCATCAAGGCTTGTGTATACGGGCAAATTGCCGTTTATACGGGAAAATTCCTCGCCCTGTGCAAGTGTTCTTGAGTATATTGCGCTGTGCACCATTTTGTTTGAGATCTTAGTGCCGTCAATAAAATTCTGTGTTATTTTACTTGTGCCGATGGTGGCAAATTTTACTTTTTCCATTGTTAAACTCCTTTTCAAAACGGGGGATCGTCGGGGTCTGCAACTATTCTTCCGAGCTCGGTCAAGCCCAAAAGTGTCTGCTCATCCTCGTCGTCAAGCGTGATATTGAATATATGTGTATTCTGAATTATTCTGTCCCTGTGGGAGGACTTTGGCAGGGGTAAATAGCCGTTTTTTAAGCTCCACGCAAGGCAGATCTGTGCCGGTGAGCAATTATGCTTGTTTGCAACAGACGCAAGCAGGGGCGATTCAAGCGCGTTTGCACGGGTGAGAGGAGAGTATGCTTCCACAAGAATATTGTTGCTTCGACAGAATTCTACAACGTCGTCCTGCCTGAATTGGGGGCTTAATTCTATCTGGTTGACCATGGGGGCAATGCTTGCGCTGTCCATAAGAGGCACTAAATGATGCTCCTCAAAATTTGAAACGCCTATTGCTCTGACGTAGCCATCCTTATAAAGCGTTTCAAACGCCTTCCACGTGCTGTTGTTAAGCTCAACGTAATCGTCAAAATGCTTTTTTGACCTAGGCCAATGTATCAGATAAAGATCGAGATACTCCAAGTTCATAAATCCGAGGGATTTCTTGAAAGCTTTCAGCGTTTCCTCGTAGCCCTTACTGCTGTTCCACAGCTTGTCGGTAATAAAGATATCCTCTCTCTTGATGCCGGACTGCCTTATGCCCAAAGCAACGCTCTTTTCGTTTCTGTAGGCGGTTGCGGTGTCGATATGCCTGTAGCCGCATTCGATAGCTGTTTTTACGGCGTTAACACATTCATCCTCAAGCAACTTCCACGTGCCAAAGCCTATGCAGGGTATTTTAACTCCGTTTGAGAGTGTGTAGCAGTCCTGAGGTGATATCATGATGTCCTCCGTATCTTTTTGTTATATTTTACCACAAAGAGAATTGATTTTCAATAGCAAATTAAAAACGGAGCAGTAAATTTACTACTCCGTTTATGCTTATTCGTAAAATTCCATTGATTCAAGCGTCAGCTTCAATATTATTTCTTCGTCGGCAGATTCTCTTATTACACCAACGTCAACAACGTCACCTTCGCTGTGCTTATCTATCTGTGTTTTGATCTCATCAACGTTTTTTACCTTAACGCCGTTGATGGATACGATTATATCCATTGCCTGCATGCCTGCCTTTTCGGCGGGGCCGTCCTCTATAAGGCTCACGACTATAACACCGTCGCCGAGCATTCCGACGTAATTGGTGTCAGAAACGGCTATTCCTTTGATGCCTATGCCGAGCTTTTTGGTTGCGACTACCTCGTTGATAGTTGCTTCAACAAAAGGCTTGAAAGAGGAGGAGGACAATGCAAATCCGAGGTTTTCGACGTTATTTACTGAGATCTTATACGTGTTGATGCCTATGACCTCACCCTTCATATTGAAAAGCGGACCGCCGCTGTTGCCGGGGTTGATGGGGGCATCTGTCTGGACGTATTTAGCGGAAGTGCCGTAAAGCTCTCTTTCGGCATAGCAAATTCTGCCGTAAGCTAATGAACCGTAAAGCTCCTGAGAGTACGGTGTTCCGATAGCAAATACGGGATCTCCCGTGCGGGATTCAGTGGAATCGCCAATACAAGCAACGGAAAGCACTTCTTTTGGTCTGATCTTAAGCACCGCAATATCCCTGCCGCTGTCAAAGTGGATAAGCTCAGCTGAATATTTGTTTTTATTGTTCAATACAACGGTTATGCTTGATGCGGAGGATACAACGTGATAATTTGTAACGATGTGACCTGCATCCGTAACAATAAATCCTGAGCCGAAATTCTCTGCGCTGCTTTGTGATGGAAATATGCTGGTGATCTCGGTTGCAACCACGGTTACAACTGAACTTGCAACGTATTCGTAAACGTCTGCAAGCGACGTGTTTTCATCCACAACAAATGACGTCTGTGTTTTGAGGGTAGAGTTTCCCTCGCCGTTATTGGGGGTGGATACGTTGATCGTATCGTAAAGTATTAAGATAAGCAATGCGGCAAGAAGCACGCTTACTGCTATTGCGATAATATATTTAAGAGGTGATCGTCTTGATGATCTGTAAACTTCGTAATCAAAATCGTTCATAGTGAAGATCCCTTTCGCTTATTGACTTGTAGATATTATAAAACATAATTGTGACGGCAGTTTGAATATGATATGGAGTTTATTTCAAATCTGCTCTGTCAAGCTCAAATCTGAATTCTGTACCCTTGCCGTAGGTGCTGTTTACCGTGATGGTTTTTGAATGCTTATTGAGTATGTCTTTAACTATATTAAGCCCGATGCCGTGGGAATTTTTATCGTCGGACACTTTGTAGCCGCTTTCAAAAATATGTGCGATATGCTTTGGTGAAATACCTTTTCCGTCATCCTTTACTGATACGAATATAGTATCCTCGTCCATATTGGTCGATATCAGGATATTACCGTCCTGCTTGCCGTATTTGATGGCGTTTTCCGTAAGGTTTATAAGGACCTCTCTGATAAGGGATCTGTCGGCTGTTGCAATGCATTCATCTTGATCATACTCAGTTTTGATCCGGATGCTTTTATTATCAGCAAGCATTTTGCATTCGATTATAACGTCGTCAATAAGCTTATTCAGGTCAAAGCTGCTCATGTTGGGGGTGATAGTGTTGGCTGTTTTACCATTCATTGCGTTTTCGAGCATCTGAAGCATTCTGTCGGATTCGCTTATTGCAATATCAATAAATTTATCGGTGCAATCGCTGTCTGCAATGCCGTCCTTTATTGCAAAGAGATACCCCTTGATCGACGTAAGGGGAGATCTAAGCTCGTGCGAAAGCTTTGCCATCTCGTTCTTTTTGACGTTGGTGGGTTCTTTTTGATCTTTGCTGATAAAACAAAATACCAATGCTCCGATGCCTGCACTCACGATACAGCTTAAAACTGCATCGAGCCACCATTCAAGCTCAAGCATATTTATCCATGATGAAATGCCGACTGCAAGTAACGCAACCAAAGCTCCTGCCGCAATAAATTTTTTTGTGTTGTTCTTATTCATTTTTGTCCTCGTTACAATGGTAAAAAATAAGCATGGCAAAAGCCATGCTGTATATTGCTTGTTTACTTCAACTCAAACTTATATCCAACGCCCCAGACTGTCCTCAACGCCCAAGCTGCGCTTTCGTCTTCGTTTTTTCTGTTGCCCTGCTTGAGCTTGCAACGGATGCGCTTCATGTGAACGTCGATAGTTCTTGTTTCGCCGAAATAATCAAATCCCCAGACGTTTTCCAAAAGCTGTTCCCTTGAGAATACCTTGTTGGGGTTTGATGCGAGGAAGTACAAAAGCTGTATTTCCTTTGGCGGGAATTCGTAGACTGTGCCTTTGTAGATAACCTTGTAGTTATCGATCTCAATGGTAAGATCGGGGTAGGAGATGACCTTGGAGTCCTTGCCCTTGATCCTTCTTGTGTTAGCTTTGATCCTTGAAATGAGTATTTTAGGTTCAAATGGCTTAGTGATGTAGTCGTCAGCGCCCATATCAAGACCCGATACTACGTCGAGAGTATCTCCTTTTGCTGTAAGCATAATGATAGGTACAGTAGAGAATTCTCTTATGCGGCGACAAGTTTCCCAACCGTCCATCTGTGGCATAATAATATCGAGAATCACCACGTCCGGCATAAATCTGTTAAACTCCTGAAGAGCTACCATGCCGTTTGAACAGCAGGTGGTGAGCCAACCTTCTTTTTCTGCGTATAATCTGATCAACTGAGCGATGTTGCTGTCGTCGTCGACTATCATGACCTTTAGTCTGTCCATCTTTTCCTCCTCAGCTGCCATTTAGGAAGCTACAAATTGATTATACAATTAAATTGTGAAAATTATGTGAACAATAAATAAAGATTTTGGATAAAAATGAAGAAATTTTAAACAGATAGATTTTTGTCCATAAAAACCGTATAAAAGAAAAAAAGCTCATGTAACCGAAGTTACACAAGCTTACGATCCAAAATTATGCCATGCCGTTCAACTTAGCATAGAAGTTAGACTTTCTTCTGTTTGCGGCATTCTTATGAACGACCTTCTTGCTAGCAGCCATGTCCCACTTTTTAACAGCGATGGGATACAACTCCTGAGCTGCATCCTTATTACCTGCAGCAACAGCCTCTTCAAACTTTCTTGTAGCAGTCTTAACGTCGGACATGATCATTCTGTTGTGAAGATTACGCTTTACAGACTGGATAGCTCTTTTCTTTGCAGACTTAATATTTGCCAAAGCATTTCACCTCCTAGATTTTAACAAGTGAATTATACTACACTTTTTAAAAAAATGCAAGTAGTTTTTTTGAAAAAATACATAAAAACAGCGATTTTTTTTAATTTTTTGCGATTTCTTTTGCCAATTCTTCCAAAGCCGCCTTTAACTGGAGATCGTACTCTGTTGAGGGGATAAGATTTGGCTGAGAGTCGATGTAATTTGCAACGTCGCTGTCGAGCTCAACCACTATATCGGGAGTGAGCCCCACGCCCTGGATGTATCTTCCGTTGGGAGTGAGCCATTGCTCTGCGGTGTACTGATAGTATGATCCGTCGTTCAAGGGGTACGTGTATTGAACTATGCCCTTGCCGTATGTTGTGGAGCCTATAAGCTTGCCCGTGCCGTGATCCTGCACAGCGCCTGCAAAAAGCTCGGATGCAGAGGCTGAAGTTTTGTCAACAAGCACCACAAACGGATATTTTACCAATCCTTCGTGAGATTTGTCGGTATGAATAACACCGTTTTTGTTGACTGTCTGACATATCAAGCCCTCGGGCACGAATAAGTCTGCAAGCTTTAATGCTATGTCCTTATATCCGCCGCCGTTTCCTCTCAGATCTATAATGAGGGCTTTTATGTTATGCTCCATATTGAGGTTGGTCAGCTGGTCTGTAAAATCATCGTAAGATGCCTTCTGGAATGATCTTAATCTGATATAACCGATATCACCTTCAAATACGGTTGAAACTGCCTGCGGTATTCTTATGGTCCTTCTTTGAACGTCAAGGGTGACCTCGCTGTTATCGGTCTTCTTAAAGGTGACGCTTACGGTCGTGCCTTCCTCGCCTGCTACGGTATCAAGGAGAGTGTCCTTATTTTCGGGGGTGACGCTTGTGCCGTTGATGGCAATGATCCTGTCGCCGGATTTTATGCCCAACGAAATAAGATGAGATCCTTCATATATTTCATTTATAATGTAGGCGTAATCGTCGTCGGCTGTATTTACCGTAACGCCTATTCCTACAAAGGTAGGATTCTTTTGAGTTGTCATTTTTTGATACTCTTCGGCTGAAAGGTAGAATGTGAACGGGTCGTCGACGGATTCGAGCATGGCTTTGATTGCCTCGTCGATCGCTTTCTCTACGTCAACGTCGTAAAGATGATCCTTTTCTATTCCTTTGAGTATGGATTCGAGCTTTGCTGTGTAAGAGTTTTTTGCTGATATACCTGCTATGATATTGTAAACGTTTGTGAATCTGAAAACGCAGAATAGTGCAATGGTAACTGCGAGGAGCGTTGATACAAACGTTATAAGCACAGTATATAAATACTTTTTCTTCATTGGCAATATCTCCTTTAGTTCTTCTGAGCAGAGGAAAGCTTATCTGCAGTCATGAGTATTTTAAGCATAACGGCGTCGTCGAATGATCTGAGGTCAAATCCTGATATCTTTTTGATTTTATCGAGCCTGTAAACGAGTGTGTTTCTGTGAGTGTAAAGCTCTCTGGCGGTTACGCTTAAGTTGAGGTTGTTTTCGAACAAAGCGTGGACTGTGTCTATCATTTTGTCATCCCATGCCTCGGAGATCGTGTCCGTTGAGTATGATTCGAGAATGTTGGTGAGAACCTCGTGGGGAAGCTTGTCCAAGAGCTCCTCAAGCCTTAATTTGTCCGAAACGAAAACCGTTTTGCCTGCGTTGCAGATAGCACCTATTCTCATTGTATCGCATGAAGTGGTATATGCTTTTTTGATCTCGTCAAGAGAATTATATACTCCGCTGACGGAAATGCTCATCTTATTCTTGGGGATCTCAAGTGAAATGCTCTGCTCAAGTGCATAGGCAAGCTCCTGTGCATCGTCGGGAGTGATCTCGTCGTCGCATTCCTTTATCAGCAGAATATGCTTGCTTGATATGGGGAATATAACGTCGTTTGAATAAGGCTCTATTATCTGACTGGCGATATCAAGAACGTCGTCGCGATGCTCCTCTGCGACGCTCAAAAGATACAGTCTGTATGTAAGCTTATTATCAACACCGCAATCCTTCAGATTTTTTATGATATCATCGCGTTGTGTTGAGTTTTCTATAGCTTCAACAAGCACGTCAACGACTGTCTTTGACACAAAATAAGGCTCAAGATACATCATTATTACCTGAACGGTGGCGTCGTTGAGCAGGGATGAGTCGTTGTGGAATATCCTGACGGTATAAGACTTGTCCGTTCTTGGTGATGCTGAAATATAATTATCTTTGCTCTTGGCAACACCTCGCGATATAATGGATGCAATAACGCTTTGATTTTGGTCGAGCACCTCCAGCCCAACGCCGATTCGTCTGTTGAGCTCCGTGCATGCATTCTTTATTCTTTCAAGATCTATCATATAAAAAAGATCCTCCTTAATGCGTATAGGTATATTATACTACTTTTGTAAAGAAATATAAAGTAAATTTTTCGTTAATCATTAACGTTTTGTATAATTAGCTCCTTGGCTCTTTGGATCAGCTCCTGATGATCGTTTTGTATTCTGCCGCACAGAACTTCATCGAGCAATTCATTGAGGATTTTGCCCATTTTTCTTGAAGGGGATAGACCTAATCCCATAAGGTCATTTCCGTTGATATGGAGATCCTTTACCTTGAGGCAGGGCTTTTCTTGGAGTATTCTTTTTGCGATGGCTTCGAGGTTGTCGTAATGTGCCTGTCTGCTGCGGAATTCGGGAGATATTGCAAGATTGTCCGCGCGGAACATTTCTATAAGCTCAAAGAACACCTCGGGAGAAAGCTTTGATAAGTGCTTTTTGATAATACTCTCGTCCTCTTGTATCTGCAGATCGTGGTACTTTATTAACGTGAGCACTCTGTCGTGTGTTTGGTTATCGCATCTCAGTCTTTTGAGGACACTGCTTGCTATATCACAACTGACTGAGGAGTGACCGTAAAAATGCCCAATGCCGTCATTGGTAAGACTGAAAGTATGCGGCTTTCCTATATCGTGGAAAAATGCAGCGAGCCTTAAGGTAGGTGTTTTGGGTGAGCTTGCAACTGCGTGGGCTGTGTGAGTCCATACGTCGTAAATATGGTGAAAATTGTGCTGGTCAAAATTTATCATAGGTTTGATCTCGGGAATGATGACCTCAAGCACGCTGTGGTATTGGCTCAGCACTTTGAGCACGTTGTCGCCGCATAAGAGTTTAACGAGCTCGACGTATATCCTTTCGGGGGATATGCTTACCAAGAGTTGTTTATTTTTCAATATGGAATCTTTTGTTTTTTCTTCTATTTCAAATCCGAGTTGGGAAGAAAATCTTATTGCTCTCAAGATCCTCAGCGCATCCTCGTTGAATCTTGTATCTGCATCACCGACACAGCGGATCAGACGTGAGTTGATATCGTCAATACCTCCGAAATAATCTCTAACACCGAGCAGGGGATGATAACCCATAGCGTTAATTGTAAAATCACGCCTGGGGGCGTCGTCCTTAAAATTATTGGCGAATTCTACGCTATTAGGATGGCGGCTGTCGGAGTATGCGCCGTCACGTCTGAACGTTGTTATCTCTACCGGACCTATATTGGTTACGACTGTAACTGTCCCGTGCTTTAGACCTGTGGGGACAACGGTAAGATCGGAGAATATGTGCATGACCTCGTCGGGGAGCGCATTCGATGCTATATCGTAATCGTTTGGTGTAAGACCGAGTATATGGTCGCGCACGCATCCGCCTACTAAGAAAGCTTGCTTTCCTGCTTCGTTCAGCTTTGTTATTATCTGTAAAACTTCGCTTGGAATATTAAATTCTGTACTCATAAGGTAAAAAAATAAACGGTATCGAAATCGATACCGTTTTCTTGCAACGTTTTAATTAAACTCCGGCTCTGTTTATAAGAGTTGTAAGGAGAATGCTGAGGACCACAAATACGATACCTACTATCTTAAGAACTTTAGCAAGCTGTGAATCAAGGTCGTTGCCCTTGTTCTTGCCGAAGAACGTTTCAGCGCCGCCTGATACCAAGCCGGACAAGCCGTTGGACTTAGACGAGCTCATAAGAACACAAGCAATGATGATGATGTCTACTAAAATGAGAATACCGATACCTAAATACTTCAAAAATTCCATAATGTCAAAACCGAAGCCTTAAAAGACTTTCCTTCCTTATATCGTGAAAATACAATACTTTTTACTATCTGCTATATTATAGCACATATTCGCTAAAAATGCAATACCTAATTTTAAATTATTTTTTTGAACTGCGTATACATGCGCGATAGGGCAGAGGGGGGTTGAATGAATGCTTGCGTAATGCGTTGTCAACGCTGTTGGCGGATGTGTGAAACCTGAATGTTGACAAGTTGATTACCGTGTTGAATGTTATTAAACGATTTTGCGGAGTTTTCAACATATTTTCAACGTATATGTTGAAAACTGATTCCTTGTGAAACAAATTAATAATGTTGCATAATTATTTATATACTATAAAATGTTTCACAACGCGCAAGATAACTTGCAAAATGCGTTTTTTATCACCGTTTTACAGCGGTTTTAATTTTATTCACCAGCGTGACGTTAATAAAACGCCTTAAATCAAGAGCATAACCTCTTGACATTGAACGTTAATGTGCTATAATATACTTGAACTACAACGTTACGAAAGGAACAATTATGAGCAACAATAAATTCGGTATGTTTATCCATTGGGGCTTGTACGCTCAAACGGAGCTTCAGGAGCAGGCAATTGCACGTTACAATATTCCCCGCGAGGAGTACGAGGCGCTTATAAATACGTTTGATCCCGTTAATTACGACCCCGAAGCGTGGGTGCTTTTAGCTAAAAAGTGCGGTATGAAGTATATCTGCTTTACCGCAAAGCATCACGACGGTTTTTGTATGTGGGATACAAAGTACACAGACTACAACATTATGAACACGCCCTACGGCAAGGACGTACTCAAGCTTTTGGCTGATGCTTGTAAAAAGCACGATATGAAGCTTTCGTTGTACTATTCAAACCCTGACTGGCATCATTATTACGGATATAACCCGAAGTCGACCCATCAATGGCAGGTAGTACAAAGGGATGAGGTCAATACCGAGGCTTACAGAGAATACCTCAAGAATCAGGTTACGGAGCTTTTGACAAATTACGGTCCGATATACACAATGTTCTGGGATATTCCTCCGCAGATACACGATGAGAGCATAAATCAGCTTGTAAGAAGCCTCCAGCCGGGCATTTTTATTAATGACAGAGGATTTGATACCGGTGATTTCTCCACTCCTGAGAGGGAATACGAAGCTCCGGGCGGTGCTCGCTTTACAAGAATGACAGAGGCTTGTAACTCCATTGATATGCAGAGCTGGGGATACAGAAAGGATGCAACGTTCTATTCCATTCGCCATTTGACTTCTTCTATTGACAAGATGATGGCTATGGGTGGAAGCTACTTGCTTAATATAGGACCAAGGGCTGACGGCTCGCTTGATCCCACGCACGTTGCAAGGCTTGAAACGATAGGTGATTGGTATGGCAGAATGGAGGGTTGCCTTGTTGATCACGAGGCTGACGACTACGAATACAATATTATCGGCGGTGAGTGGATAGCAACCAAAAAGAACGGAAGATCGTATTTCCATTTCCATAACGGTACATGCGGCACGGCAGTTGTGTTTACAAAATACCCCAACAGACCCAAGAAGGTGCGCTTGATGAATTCGGGCAGTGAGCTTCGCTGGGATATTGAATTGCTACCAGAATTTGTTGACGGCAATACCGGCTTTGGAAGGGATAATCAGCTCCACATAAAGGATATCGACGTGGATAAGTTTGCATCCGAGCCGATAGTGATAGAGGTTGAGTGGTAAGCTCGACATAATTGATTGTTATATGGAAAGTGAGTTTTGTATTCATAATCGAAAATCGACAAGATTAAAGTATTTTGATTATAATTCTGCAGGTGCATATTTTATAACGATTTGCACGCAAAATAGGCGATGTATCTTATCTGAAATCGTAGGGACAGGCGTCCTCGACTGTCCTTATGCTGAATTGACGAAATACGGAGAAATCGCTGATAAATACATAAAGCAAATAAGTAATTTTTATGAGCATTTGTCCGTAGAAAGCTATGTAATTATGCCGAATCACATTCACCTTTTGTTGGTTATTAAAGATAATTGTTGCAAAAAGGTTGATATTGGACAGTCGGGGACGCCTGTCCCTACGAATGTTAAGAGGGCAAATAGTATTCTTTCTCAATTCGTATCGACTTTTAAACGGTTTTGCAATAAAGAATATGGAGAAAATATATGGCAATCTCGCACTTATGATCATATAGTCCGTGATAGTGAGGATTACGAGGCGTATATGCGGTATATTTACGAAAATCCTATTCGTTGGTATTGTGATGAGTTATGCACAGAAAATCAATACGGTAATACATCAAGGGAGTGTTTTATGAACATCACCATCGAAACGTTACAAAAATACTTGCTTGAACGCTACGGCGCTTGGGCAAACGAGCAGGGGCTTTTCTTAAAGCTTGTTGAGGAATTGGGCGAGGTTGCTGAGGTCATCAATATGCGCTCGGGCGCAAAAAAGGCGACGGATAAGGATCTTAAAATCGAGCTTGGCACCGAGCTTGCGGATATGATACACTACATCGTTGCCATTGCCGCGATAAATGATATTGACCTTGAAGCCGTTATGCTTGAAAAGGACAAAAAGGCGTCAGAAAAGTATGGTCACGATATAAATCTTGAAGCGTTTATTTCAAATCGGAATCAATAATAAACCACGGCGGAGAATATAATTTCTTCGCCATTTTTTTACCTTTTTTCTCCCTCTCAATAATAAAACCATTGAAAAATTCTTTTGTTTGTGATATAATATACTGTGATAAAAAAGGAGAATTTTAATTTGAAGCCAAGCATTATAGATCTTTCACAGCACAAAGAATTTAACGAATATATATCCAAGGTGAACGCGCTTTCGGGTGAAAAAAAGCTTTATCAGTACGTCTACACATTCGGTTGCCAGATGAACGTTCATGAATCCGAAATGATTCAGGGCATACTCTTAAAGTGTGGCTACGAGCCTACTCAAAACCCCGAATCTGCTGACGTTATTATGATAAACACATGCTGTATCCGAGAGCACGCAGAGTCCAAGATTCTCGGACTTTTGGGCACTTTAAGCCATTTTAAGGCTAAAAAGCCCGAGCTTGTCATAGGTATCTGCGGATGCATGACACAGCAGGAGGAGTTTGCAAAAAAGATAAAGAGCAAATTCCACCACGTTGACATCATCCTCGGTACTAACAGCTCACAAAAGCTCCCCGAGTCGCTCTACCGCGCACTCACACAGCAGGAGTCCAAAAAGCGTCGTACGCTCTACCTTGATCACGAGGATATGACTATCTGTGAAAATACTCCTATATTGAGAGCCAAGGGTGTTTGCTCGTGGCTCACGGTAATGTACGGCTGTAATAATTTCTGCACGTATTGTATCGTTCCTTACGTAAGGGGCAGGGAGCGAAGCAGAACTCCCGAGGCGATACTTAATGACGCAAGACTACTTGTTGAATCGGGCACAAAGGAGATAACACTTTTAGGTCAGAACGTGAATTCGTACGGCAAGGAGCTTGATTATTCATTTGCCAAGCTTATAAAGGAGCTAAATAAGGTTGACGGGCTTGAAAGAATACGTTTTATGACGTCCCACCCAAAGGATATTTCCGACGAGCTCATAAATGCTTTCGGTGAGTGCGATAAGCTTTGCGAGCATCTCCATCTGCCTTTGCAGTCGGGCAGCAGCGATATTTTAAGCAAAATGAATCGCCGCTACGATATGGATACCTACCGCAATATTGTAAAAAAGCTTCGTAACGTGCGCCCCGACATTGAGCTTTCAACGGACCTTATAGTTGGCTTTCCGGGTGAAACGGACGATGACTTTAAGGCAACGCTTGACGCTGTAAACGAAATGCAGTATTCGTTTGCGTTCTCGTTTGCATACTCACCGCGAAAGGGTACAAAGGCGGCAGTTATGGAGGATCAGATACCCGAGCCTATAAAAAAGGAGCGCCTTAATAAGCTCATAGACCTTCAGAATTCGATATCGCAAAAGATAAGCGCGAACTACGTTGGCAAGACTGTTGAGATACTGAGCGAGGGCAGAGTGGGTGCGGATGATGAAGCTTCACCTTCAAACGATCCTATGCGCCAGGTAGGCAGAACAAGAACAAACAAGAAAGTGTATTTTACAGCAGATAACGATACAAACGGTCAGCTTTTGCAGGCAAGAATAACCAATTCGGTCTCCGTAACTCTCGGTGGCGAATTGCTCAAATAATTTTCGGAGCAGTATATGGAATTTAATCTTAACGAATTGATGTCAAAGGTAACCCCGATGATGCAACAATATATCATCACAAAGCAAAAGCATCCCGACGCTCTGCTTTTTTACAGGCTTGGCGATTTTTACGAGATGTTCTTTGACGATGCCCTTATAGCGTCCAGAGAGCTTGAGCTGACGTTAACAGGCAGGGATTGCGGCATGGAGCAGCGCGCACCCATGTGCGGTGTGCCGTATCATGCATGCGAGAAATATATTGCAAGGCTCATTGAAAGGGGATACAAGGTTGCAATATGTGAGCAGATAGAGGATCCCGCCACAGCGAAAGGCCTTGTTGCAAGGGACGTTATAAGGATAGTTACACCCGGTACACTTATAGAGCAGTCAATGCTTGAGGAGGATAAGAATAATTACATACTCTCCGTTTACCTCAAAAACGGTACTCTCGGTATGGCTTATACCGATATTTCCACGGGTGAATTCTACGTTAAGCAATTATCGGGTGAGGGTATGCTCCGCGCATTCAAGGCTGACGTTAGCAGTATCTCTCCAAAAGAAACCGTATATAATTCTACTGACGCGGCGGATGATGATTTTAAGCCCGTGCTTTCGGCACTTTCGGATAAATATACGACCCCGTACTACGATTGGTGCTATTCATACAAAAACGCATATGCAAAGCTCAACGATCATTTTGGTACGATAAACCTTGCGGGATTTGGTATAGAGGGCATGGATGCTGCAATAGTTGCCGCAGGTGCTTTGCTTGAGTATCTTTACGATACACAGCGCGGAAGCGTTAAGCAGATACTTTCAGTAAAGGTAAAGCATTCGGGTCAGACCATGTATATGGATACGTTCACAAGAAGAAACTTAGAGCTTACCGAAAATATGCGAACTCAAAGTAAAAAGGGCTCGCTCCTTGGTTTTATGGATAAGACCGTAACATCCATGGGCGCAAGAATGCTCCACAGATGGCTTTGTGAGCCGTTGCTGCAGTATTTTGAGATAGAGGCTCGACTGGACTGTACCGAGGCTTTGATGAGAATGCAGGCGACGAATGAGGCACTTGGTGATGCACTCAAGCAGATAAGGGATATAGAGCGAATTGCTTCAAGAATATCTGCAGGTACAGTTGGTCCGAGAGAGCTTGTGTCGTTAAGACAGAGCCTTGAGGTCCTCCCCACAGTAAAAGAGATTTTGGATCCCATAAGGGCTGATATGCTTGTAAAACTAGTAAGCGAGCTTGACGTGCTTGAGGATATTTCAAATCTTATCAAAAATACCATCAGCGATAATGCTCCCAATTCCGTAAAGGATGGAAATGTTATTGCCGAGGGATACAGTGCAGAGCTTGACAGACTACGTTCCATAATGAACAACGGCGCATCATGGCTTGCACAGATGGAGCAGACCGAGCGCGACAGAACGGGCATCAAGGGCTTAAAAATAAGATACAATAAAGTATTCGGATATTATATTGACGTTACGAATTCGTACAAGGATCTTGTTCCGTCAAATTACATAAGAAGACAAACTCTTGCGAACTCCGAGCGCTACGTTACTGAGGAGTTAAAGAAATTTGAGGATGAAATACTCAATGCTGAAACAAGAGTTACAAAGATAGAAGCAGAGCTTTTTGAAATGATAAGAGGCGAGATAGCTGCGGAAACTGCCAGACTTCAGGCAACTGCCCAGAAGATCGCAACTATCGACTGCTTGCAGTCAATGGCTCGACTTGCCGCGGACAATAATTACGTCAGACCGCACGTAAATACAAACGGTGTTATAGACATCAAAAACGGCAGACATCCTGTAATAGAGAGCAGAATACAGCGCCATAATTTTGTACCGAATGATGTTTATCTTGACAACGGTGACAATAAAGTAATGCTCATCACAGGTCCGAATATGGCGGGTAAGAGCACGTATATGCGCCAGGTTGCGATAATGTGCTTCATGATGCAGGTGGGAAGCTTTTTGCCATGCGATAGTGCGGATATCTGTATAGTGGACAAGATTTTTGCCCGTGCAGGTGCAACGGATGATATCTCACAAGGTCAGAGTACGTTTATGGTGGAAATGAACGAGGTTGCAAGTATATTGCACAGCGCAACGCCGTCAAGCCTTATGATATTTGATGAAATAGGCAGGGGCACAAGCACTTACGACGGCATGAGTATAGCCTGGGCGGTTGCGGAGCACGTTGCAAATACTGCCGAGCTCGGCGCAAAAACTCTTTTTGCAACTCATTATCATGAGCTTTCCGAGCTTGAGGGCAGAGTGCATGGTATAAAGAATTACCACGTGATCACAAAAGAATATAACGATGATATCGTTTTCTTAAGAAAAATAGTTGCGGGTGAAGCTCTCCACAGCTACGGTATTCAGGT
>SVGF01000047.1 GCA_015056475.1 Clostridiales bacterium | reverse complement strand
ATTTCTACGTTCGTGCTGAGTACCCCATCGCTGTTAACAGACTTAAGATCGCTATTGCTCAGGCTGAAGAGCTCGGCTTGTTGGGCGACAATATTCTTGGTACAGACTTCTCATTCAGAGTACATATCCGTCTTGGTGCGGGTGCATTCGTATGTGGCGAAGAAACAGCTCTTCTCAACTCCATCGAGGGTCAGAGAGGTATGCCTCGTCCGCGTCCTCCGTTCCCTGCAGTTAAGGGTCTCTGGCAGAAGCCTTCCATCATCAACAACGTTGAAACTTTGGCTTGCGTACCTTACATTCTCAGAGAAGGCGCTGCTAAGTTCGGTTCTTACGGTACAGAGAAGTCCAAGGGTACAAAGGTATTCGCTCTCGGCGGTAAGATCAACAATGTAGGTCTTGTTGAGATCCCCATGGGTACAACTCTCCGTGAGCTCATTTATGACATCGGCGGTGGTATCCCGAATGGCAAGAAGTTCAAGGCTATCCAGACAGGTGGTCCTTCCGGCGGCTGTCTTACAGAAAAGGATCTTGATACACCCATCGATTTTGATAACCTCGTAGCTAAGGGCTCCATGATGGGTTCCGGTGGTGCTATCGTTATGGACGAAGATAACTGTATGGTAGACGTTGCTAAGTTCTACATGGAATTTATCTGCGACGAATCCTGCGGTAAGTGTACTCCCTGCCGTGTAGGTACAAAGCGTATGCTTGAGATCCTCACAAAGATCACAGAGGGTAAGGCTACTATGGACGACCTCACACAGCTTGAAGAGCTCAGCCAGACAATTAAGGAAGGCTCACTCTGCGGTCTTGGTCAGACATCTGCTAACCCTGTAATTTCAACACTTACACACTTCAGAGATGAGTACATCGCTCATATCGTTGATAAGAAGTGTCCTGCTCACGTATGTAAGAACCTTATGCAGTACGTTATTGAGCCCGATCTTTGTAAGATGTGTAGCCTTTGTGCACGTAAGTGTCCTGTTGGCGCTATTACAGGCGAAGTCAGAAAGACTCCGTTCGTTATCGATCAGGATAAGTGTATCAAGTGCGGTATGTGTATTTCGTCTTGTAAGTTCAAGGCAATCGTTAAGAAGTAATAGGGGGATAAACAATTATGGCATTGGTTAATATAAAAATAGAAGGTGTTCCTTACCAGGTTGAAGAGGGACTTACGATCCTTGAAGCTGCAAAGGCTTGCGGCTACGAGATCCCTTCATTGTGTGCATTCAACCACGGCGAATGTAACAACGGTTCTTGCCGAGTTTGTCTTGTAGAGGCAACAGGTGCAAGAGGCTTGGTAGCATCTTGTGTATATCCCGTTAACGAGGGCATGGAGATAAAGATATCTACTCCCAGAGCTACGGCAGCAAGAAGAGCTTCTGTTGAGCTTTTGCTTTCCAACCACTCTATGAAGTGCCAGCAGTGCGATAAGAACGAAAAGTGTGAGCTTCTCCACGTTGCTCGCCTCACTGGTGCAAGAGAAGATATGTTCATGGGTGAAAAGACACCTACAACACTTGATGACGTTACACCTTCCATCGTAAGAGATACTTCCAAGTGCGTTCTTTGCGGTCGTTGTATCGCAAGATGTAAGAATGCTCACGGTCTCAGCGTTCTCGGTTTTGAGAACAGAGGCTTCAACACAATCGTTGCTCCTGCTGAAAACCGTACGTTCGACAAGTCACCCTGTATCATGTGCGGTCAGTGCGTATCCGTATGTCCTACAGGCGCTTTGATGGAAAAGAGTGAAATAGATAAGGTTGACGCAGCTATGAAGGCAGGCAAGTACGTTGTAGTACAGACAGCTCCTGCTGTAAGAGCAGCCCTTGGCGAAGAATTCGGCATGAAGATCGGCACACCTGTAACAGGTAAGATGGTTGCAGCTCTCAAGCGTCTTGGCTTCAAGAAGGTATTTGATACAAACTACGCTGCAGACCTTACGATCATGGAAGAAGCTACAGAGCTCCTCGCAAGAATTGCTAATGGCGGTGCTCTCCCGATGATCACATCCTGCTCACCCGGTTGGATCAACTATGCTGAGTATCATTACGGCGATCTTCTTGATCACCTTTCTTCCTGCAAGTCACCTCATGAAATGTTCGGTGCTATCCTCAAGACATACTACGCTGAAAAGAACGGTATCGATCCCAAGGATATGTACGTAGTTTCCATCATGCCTTGCACAGCTAAGAAGGGCGAGAAGGAAAGAGAACAGCTTATGACAAACGGTCTTAAGGACGTTGACGCAGTTCTTACAACAAGAGAGCTCGGTAAGCTCATCAAGAGAGCCGGCATCAACTTCACAAAGCTCCCCGACGAAGAATTTGACAACGATATCGTTGGTGACTACACAGGCGCAGGCGTTATCTTCGGTGTAACAGGTGGCGTTATGGAAGCTGCTCTCAGAACAGCTTACTACACACTCACAGGCAAGGAGCACGACATGATCAAGTTCGAGGCTGTAAGAGGCTTCGATGGCATCAAGGAAGCTTCTCTTGACCTTAACGGCATGACAGTTAACGTTGCAGTTGCTCACGGCATGAAGAATGCTAAGGTTCTCCTCGACGAGATCAAGGCAGGTACAAGCAAGTACCACTTCATCGAGATCATGGGTTGCCCCGGCGGATGTATCGCAGGTGGCGGTCAGCCCTACGTTAGATCTTGCTTCCTCCCCAACGAGGATGACAATATTCTTGATACTTACAAGGCTAAGCGTGCTGCAGCGCTCTACTCCGAGGATGAAAGACAGTCTGTAAGACAGTCACACAACAATCCTCAGATCGCTAAGCTTTACGAAGAATTCCTCGAAAAGCCCAATTCTCACAAGGCTCACGAGCTTCTCCATACAAGCTATGTTGCTAAGGAAAAGTTCCCCAAGAACTAAGATAAAAAAGGTAAATAATATATAATAATACTATAAACAAAAACAATCTAAAAAAACAAGGAGAATAAAAATGAAGAAATGGTTTAATGCAATGTATATTGCACTCACCCTTATTGTAGCTCTGCCACCGCTTGCAAAGCTTTATGGTGTGGCAAAAGGTTATGATTGCACTATCAAAGGAGGGGCTGCTTACCCGATAGTGGCGGTAATTCTAACCGCGATTGTATGCGCATTGTCATACTTATATAAGCCTAAAAAGACTAAAGCAACCGTTGTGATATGTATCACACTGATGCTGGCGTGGGGCGCTTGCATGATTTGCTTTATGGATGACGTGTTTGTAGGTTGTCTGGGTGTGGTGCTTTCGCTTGTATTGCTTGGAAGAATGCTCCCTGCAACGCTTGCACTCATAACGGGCGTAACGATAGGCGTAGTGTTGTGTATGTTTTCAGTTTTTGCGGACGTTTTTGGTTCATTAAGGGCTGATAACAGCAAAGAAGTGTATGCACAATACCCGTCACCAAATACAAATTATACCGCAAACGTAATAGTTTACGATCACGGTATGCTCGGTGGCAAGACCGAGGTTGCTTTGAAGAACGAGGCTGATAAACTTGATCTGCTTATGTTCCATTTTGAGAAAAAGGAATTGGTTTTGTACTCCGGTAAATACTCTGAGCATTCAAGTATAGAGATCAGCTGGATAGATGATGAGTTTGTTTCGATAAAGGGTGTGATATACGATATAAATGGGGAAGTGCTAAAAGATAAGAGCACTACGGATCAATGATAAAAAGGGTTGTCTTTAAGCTTTTCAGACAACCCTTTTTATATTTACTTGATAATAAATGAATCGTTACTGTCACTGCAAACAACATTTACGTTGCTGAATTCACCATGAACGTATATTTCCCATACGCGGTGCTCGGGCTTTCCTTTATAATTGCCGTTTCTTGCGCTGATAGTGATGTCAACTGAATCATTGCTTTGAATACAGGTGATATTTGTATGACAGGAATCCTGTGTCTTGTAGTCGAGTGATATACCGTCATCCTCACGGAAGATGTAGGCGGAGTTAGCACAGGGATAGAAGTGAAGCTGAATAACGGAATCATCGTACTGAGTTGTGTAATCTCGCTCACTCCATTTTGGTATTATAGCGCCTTTTTTTATAAAGAGTACGCTGCCGACGTACTCGGGTAATTCAATACCTTATATTCCATGATTATTCCTTATTTCGTTTAATAAATAAGGACAGAGAATAGCTCTGTCCTTGGTGTTTAGATAAAAATTCAATTTATCAGAATGCTTCGTCGTAAATAATAGCCTGACCGGATTCGCCGGAAATGAAGCAAGCTTCCATAACCTTAAGAACTCGTCTAACCTGGCAAAGCTTAACGATCTGTTCTTCTTCGCCGTCAACAGCCTTAACAAGGTTACGGTAGAAATCGTGAACGTCTGAAACAGGTCTTTCGATCTCGTAGCTGTCAAGAGTGATCTCATCTCTGGGAGCCATAGTCTTTGTGATACCTGCAGCTGTCTGCACAGGAACAACTTCCTTTTCGTTCCAAGCCTTGAGCTTAGCAACCTTGCACTTCTTCTGCCAATCCTCGATCATAGCTGCGCCATTCTTGCACTGCATATAGAATCTGGGCATGTAGATGAAGTTGTAGGTACCAACTTCAACAGTAGCTGTCTTGCCGGATTCAAATGTGATCTGAAGTGTAAAACCGTCATCAACCTCGTTTGTTGTGATGTTTCTGAGCTGGCAGTATATCTTCTTGATCTTTTCGGGGATCAAAAGGAGCATCTGGTCGATGAGATGAACACCCCAGTCAAGCACCATACCGCCACCGTAGGGCTTCTGGCATCTCCAGTCGGAGGGGATACCACGTGAGCCGTGTACGCGGGATTCGATGTTGATGGTTTCGCCGATCTCACCGCTGTTGATGAGGGACTGGATAGCGAGGTAGTCAACGTCCCAACGTCTGTTCTGGTGAACAGTAAAGAGCTTGCCTGCCTTCTTAGCGGCAGCGCACATATCGTCAAAATCCTCTACGGAAAGAGCAACGGGCTTTTCGCAAACAACGTTCTTGCCTGCAAGCAAAGCGTTAATAACGATATCCTTATGAACGTCGTTAGGTGTAGCGCAAACAACGATATCTACGTCAGGATCGTTAATAACAGCTTCAAATGAATCGTACGTGTGGATTCCGTTAGCTTTAGCAAGGTCAATTCTGGACTGCTTTATATCGTAAATACCGCTGAGGTTTACAACATCACTCTTAAGAGCATGGTTGGCGTGCCAGCCACCCTGACCGCCGTAACCAACAATAGCAACATTCTTTTTCATAACAAAAATCTCCATTTCTGTCGGAATTTCTTCGTATTAGTCGGGCAAACCGACCACATAATTTCATATGTATATATTATACCACACCGAATTCCACGTGTCAACAATAATTTTACAAAAAAACCAATAAATATTTAAAATAAGATTAAGAGTGACTTTTTTGATTTGATCTTAGCTCATCCAGAGTTTGTACGATCTTGTCATATCCAAGCTCAATTTCATCATCACCAAGCCCACAAACAGCTTTTTCCATTGGACATGGTCCGTCGCCCTTACGGTTTATGATCATATCGGTAATAACGTCCCATGAACAGTTTATTCCGTGAGTGTTCAAAAGTTTAACGGCATCCTTACTTACGACCTCGCAAAATGCTTCTTTTATTCCGGCTTTAACAAAGAGCATGGCTGCAGCTCTGCCAACTATTCTGTCTGCAACGCTTGCACCGCAAAGATCGTATCCGTTTTTCATAAATTCTATCATAGGCGCGATACCTTTGAGGTCGCTTATATATTCTGTATCATCTTTACATACAACACAGGTATGCTTGCTGTTTTTTAGTAGAGATATTGCTTTTTGAATATCTGTCATGATCTCCCTCCGAATCGTTTTAGTATATTATACATATTTTTTATTGTAAAGTCAAGCGGATATTTGCGTTGTGATATTTGTATTGACAATAACAGCGATATAGTGTATAATAAAAGAAAAGAAAGGAACATATATGGAAAAACTAAAGGACAAATTTTGGCAGCTTGTATCAATAGTGCTTGCTGCATCGCTGATAATTACAATAGTAAAGCTGAATGATATATCAATAAAGCTTGATTCAATGCAGAATAATTACACCGCTGCGCTGAATAATCTTCAGTCTATCATAAACGGGTTGTATTCTGACGTTGAGGAGCTTATAGAAAATAAGGCGTCGCCATTGACTTCAATTGAAGTTGACTTTGGTGATCTTAACGCAGAGAATAAGACTGTTCCGTTGACGGTCACAGTTATACCAAAATCGTTTGATAGTGACACTGTGGTTAATATGGTTATAAACGATGTCACTTATAAGGCTGAATATGACGCTAAGGGCGCATATTTTGTTACAAAGGATTTCTCCCTGTTTGATTACGTTGACACCGTGACGGTGCTTGTTTCGACGAATATTGGCACTCAGACTCAAGTTGAGTGGCTTGACGTTGGATACTTGTATCAAAAAACGCTTCCCGTAATTAATGCAGAGTTTTCGGGCGATGTCAGATACACTTTTGGGAATACGGCAGTTGTAAACGGCACTATAATTGCAGATATTATTGAGAATGAAAGCGTATCGATAAAGAGTATAAAGGCTGTGACTGAAGTAAACGGTCAAATAGTATGGAGCGATGATGTTGCTATAGAAGGATCATTGGTAACGTTTAACCACTCAAAGAGCTACAACGTGCCGAGGGAAGAAGTGCTGTCAATGTACTTGCTGATGGAAGATTCGCTTGGCTTTGTTCATAAGTATCAGCTTATGTCGCGTATGTGGGATTCGTCAAACCAGATGCATATTGAAGCGATGTATGAAGGCGAAACGATATACGATTCAGATGGCAATTTGATGCATACACCGATTCAACCAAAATAAGCAGTAAGCGATAATAATATTATAGCGCACTCAAATTACAAGAGTGCGCTGTTTTGTTTTTTTTATATGCTGTTACAGAAGGAATAAAGTCGTGGAGTTATTGGTGTTTTTGATGTATGCGAGCAAAGTCAATGACACCGGAAAAACAGCAGCGAGCATTTAACGGTAAATAAAATGCCCAACTTCCATAAGAGAAGTCGGGCATTTGTTGTAGACTTTGTATTTTGTTTGCAGCTATTATGCTTCGGGAGAAGCTGTAGGTGTAGCTGTGGGAACGGGTGTGGGATCAACCTTTTCGTAATATGTAACCGTACCGGTTGCATCAGAAATACGAGCTATAACCGAGAAGTCAACACCGGCAGTAGTATCGTTTTTACAGTACTGAACCTTACCGTTGTAATACGTGTTACGCTGAACGTCTTGGTCTGTTTCAACCCAAACTGTAGCTTCGCCAAAGCCCTTTTCGTCAAGCTCAATTTCAACAGAAACAGGATCAGTTGTGTAATGCTTGTATTCGAACTGGGAAACAAATGAACGATAGCTTATCTGAATGTCAACTGTAACCTTTGCGTTCTCGAACTTAGCCGGGAAAATGTAGGGGTTATCAAGTCTGATGTATGCACCGATCTTACCGCAAGCGTACATATCGGCGTATGACAAATACTCGATCTCGTCACCAACACCGTGTGATGTTATACGAAGGTGCTGGTTAGCTGCCCATTTCCAGTCAGCATCTTCCTGCTTATTATCAGGACCAAATACCTGCAAAGGATGTGTGCCGGGCTCCGTGATCTGAAGATAAGCTTCAGTAGGACCACAAGCTGTAATTGAAAGAAGGGCCAAAACGACCATAATAACTGATAAGAATTTTTTCATAGTAATCCTCTCAATGTTCTTCATATCCCTTATAAATGGATACAATAATTAGTTATCTATATTATAACTAAAACCTCTTTGTTTGTCAAGTACAAAATTCAAATTTTTGCAATTTTTTTTGCTTAAAAATGTAAACAAATTATTATCAAACCAAATTTGTTTATTTTTGAGCTGTTTTTGTGTTCAAAACACAATATATTGTTGTACTTGGCTCAAATTAAAAGTCGGCAAAGATCAGCTCAATGCCGACTTTTTTGTTTATGCGTGTATTTATTTTACTTCAGAACGTTGATCTTAACGTCGCCCAAAAGTCCCATTGGCTCAAAGAGAATGTACTTGGATCTCATATCTCTCAGCTCATAACCGTAGTGAGTTGAAACGATTATCTCAAGCTTGTTCTCGCCCTTGACAAGGGCATCCGTTATATCAAATCTGTAAGGTGGTGCGATCTTGTCGCCGCAATGCTGACCGTTAACTAAAACAGTTGCGCTTTCGCCTACTTTTCCGAGGTCGAGCACGTATCTCTTTTCGTCGCACTTGCAGTCGATATTGACAGTCTTTTCGTAGAGTATGTGACCTGCAAACCTGGGCAATTCATCCTTACCCGTCATATTAACGAGCTTGTTAATGCTTTTGTAATGCTTGAACTCTTTATCCTGCTCAAGCTTTGTGGAAACCTCGTAGGATTCATCAAGTGCTATCTCGCCGACCTTTTCGTACTCCTTAAGGTAGGGGATACCCTCTGGTAACTCACCGAATACGTAAACGATCGAGTTATAAGGTTCTATTTCAAGATGGATATTACCGTTATTGCTGTGAGATCTGTAAGCTTTGTTTTCGAGCGCATCGTAGATTGCAAAATCGCCACCGTCAAAGCCGTTGATAGTTATATTTGTATCTATCTTTTCGTGAATACCTTCGTTTGTGAACATATAGATATCGGTATTCTCGTGCTTGTAATGGTAGTATCTCAGATAATGCTGATAGCTTTCGGGTTTGATGTCCCATTTGCCGGAGCTTCTCATATAGTTAACGAGTTCCTCCTGTGCCATTGAGAACATAACGTTTCTCTTTGTGCCGACGAGATTGGAAATATCCATATCAGGAGCGTCGCTTGCACCTTTGGGGAAGTCGTCTATAAATATAACGGAAACACCATTGTCGCGCAATCTTGCGGCAGCCTTTAACGTGTTCAAGGGGAGATATTCGCTGTACGGGAATATCATGCAAGAGAATTCCTCGCCGTTGATAACCATCTTATTGCCGTTGAATGTGCAATTCTCAATATAGTCCGTGGGAACTATATCAAAGTCGAGCTGATTTTCGGTAAGCAGTCTTGCGGGCTTATCCATGGGAGTATAATTCTTGCTTGACCACTCGGCCTCAGCGTGATAATGGAGCGCAGCCTTTGCAACGTGCTTACCGCCGTTGATGATGTGGCACATTCTGTTCATATAACCCATAAGTATCTTGAACTTTGTGAACTGAGGATGTGTACCATAGCAGTAGAAATGCGGCGGACAGTCTTGATCAGGGAATTTGGGTGAGAATGCGTGCGGAACGTAATGGTTTACGCCTCTTACAAGGAACATATCAGTCATCCACTTCATCATTCTCAAGCCTTCTACCCACCCGTAAGCACCGTAGATCTCGCACATAGCTCTGCCTTTCTTGAGCGGCTGAATATGTGAATGTGATGGAGCGAGCTTAGGCAACGTAAAGTGGAAGAAATCCGGGTCTGAAACGTCGTAGCTACAGGGAACAGCTGTGATGTAGTTGGTCATACCCGGGATGGTCTGACCGAGAACTGTGTCAATACCACCCATATCCTGACCGTCAAGTGCTCTGAAATAATGTCCCGCACCTGCGCAGGTCTTGGCATGCTGATCAAAATCCTCAATTACGTGACCGATATACATAACACCGTGCTCACGGCACCAATTACCGACCTTCCAGCAGAAATTCTCGCTGTAACGCTTTGAGAGCATATCCATGAATTCAAATCTTACCTTTGAGGTCACGTTACCGAGTTCGTACCACAACGCGGGCAAGCATTCTATAAATTTGCCGTCAAATTTGGGGTTGAGCTTGTCAACGAATTCGTCCCTCCAGGGGAAATGTGTGTACTTTTCGCCTAATTCGGGAATGCCGTTGGTTTGAGCTGTACCGTTTACAAACAAGGGCTCGTCGGAGAAGAAGCCAACGAAAGTATTGCCGAAGTATTCACCGAATCTCTTGTAATGCTCCTCATAGATGGATTCAATAAACAGATCGGTCGATTCATCACAGAACATATCTGCATATTTTCTTGCCCATGGAGCAAGACCCGAGCGTGTTTTGTAGAGGAACATTATCCTCCAGCCGCCCTCGGGAAGGTCAAAGTATACCATACCATCCTTTACGTTATCAGTAAGGTCAATAACTCTGCCTGTAAGCTTTTCTTCATATACAACTCTTTCACAAGCAAGGCACGCGATAAGCTTGTCGCCCTCTTCCATTTCCCAGCTTGACATCATTGCGCCGTCCTTAACGGGACCTACTATATCGGCGTGACGCTCTGTAATACCGCATGCGGCAAGCTCGGGTTTGTCTATAAAGCAGCCGGCGCCCTTACCCGATGGGAATGTTTCATCATCAAGCAGCCATACCTTCATACCAAGCTTTTTACATTCTTCAAGAATGACTGTCATTGTGTGCCACCAGCAATCAGTGCCAAAACCTACGTAATCTCTTGACTCTGCGCACAATGCTCTTATGCCGGAATCATAGATAGCGTGTATTTCGTTTATGAGTGTCTGGTCATCTTCATTATGTTGCCAAAAAAACGGGAAGATATAATTCTCGTTCAGATTCTTCAGCGATTCATTTATTCTTTGCGAAGACATATTCTTTTCCTCCGTAAAACATGTTAAATTAATTTTAACATATTTTTTTTGATTTGTAAAGAAATTTGTATTGAAAATTTATAATTTTTATGGTATCATAATACAAATCATTGTTTATTCAGAGGGATAAAGTATGGATATCATTTTTGATACAGATATTGGCAGCGATTGTGACGACATGCTTGCGCTTGCATTGCTCTTATATGCTCAAAGAAAGGGTGAATGCAACATTAAGGCGATCGGTTATTCTCAAAAGCTTGATAACGGTGTAGCAACGCTTTGCGCGCTTTACAATTACTTTGGAGATAAAATGCCACCGATAGGTCTGATGCACTGCGGTGTGGCACAGGATGATAAATATTGCGACCTTATTGTTGAGCGCTTTGGTAAGAATACTCAAAATGCCGAGGTTTATGATGATTGCATTGATCTTATGAGAAAGACCCTTGCAGAAAGTGAGTCAAAAATAACTATCTGCGCGGTTGGTCCACTTACAAATATCGCGGCATTGATCAACAGTCAGCCCGACAGCTATAGCGAATTAGACGGTAGAGAGCTTCTCAAACAAAAGTGCGACAGAATAGTTACCATGAGTGGCGGAGCAATAGAGGACGAGGGTGACCACTTTCCCGAGTATAACGCAAGAGTTGACGTTGAGGCGACGAGGACTGTTTTGCAGAATTCTCCTGTCGACGTTATCGTTTCGCCTGTTGAGCTCGGGCTTACAACTTTAACAGCAAAGGATATTGTAAATAAATACGATGGAGAAGATCCATTGACTCTTTCGTATCTTCAATTTCCCGACGGCAAAACGGGCAGGCATTCATGCGACCCTGTGACCGTGCTTTATATGCTTTACGGTGTTTGTGATTATTTTACTGAAAGCAAAAAAGGTAAAATGACAGTATGCGATAACGGAGCAACGTATTTTACTGAGGATTCTTGCGGTAATTGCACGTGGCTTTGTCAGCGTGTGCTTGACAATGAAACTGAAGAACAGTCCAGATCCCGCGTTGCAAAACGTATAGATGATGCTGTTGGATCTATAATGAAATGAATTAAGGGGAAAAAATGAGTGATATCAATATAATTTTTGACACAGACATCGGTAACGATTGTGATGATATAATGGCTCTTGAGTTGCTCTTATGGGCACAAAAACAAGGACTTTGCAAGCTTTCTGCAATAACTTATTCTCAGACTTCGCCGCATGCGGTATCGGTGATCCATTCGGTCTACCGTTACCATAACGAAATACCGCCACCGATAGGTCTTATGCCTTATGAGGAGGAAGTGCGTGATTATTACTGCAAATTCGTTGCAGATAAATTTTCAATTCCCGAGGATTATGAGGTCAAGTGCGAATCAGCGGTAAGAGTATTCAGAAAGGCATTGGTTAAGAATGACGAAAAGAGCGTAATTTGTGCAGTAGGTCCGTTTACAAACGTTGCGGCGTTGCTCAATAGTGAGCCGGATGATATCAGCACATTGAACGGAGTTGAGCTTGTAAAAGAAAAGTGCTCCAAAATGGTGGTTATGTGTGGCTCAGGCTTTGAAAGGACGGATATGCATTATCCGGAATGGAATGCTCTGGTTGATCCGGTCGCAACTAAGACCGTTATGGCAAAATGTCCTGTAGAGCTTGTAATACTTCCTGCGGAGGTTGGTTCCGAGATGCTTACCGGTAAGGAGCTCGTTGCAAAATATGAGGACTCTACGCCTCTTACAAGGTCTTTCCTTGCATATGATGATGCCAGACGGGGTAGACCGTCATGGGATCCGGCAACGGTGCTTTACGTGCTGGAGGGATGCATGGACAGATTTATTGAGAGTGATATCGGTTTTGTATGTGTTACAGATAAGGGTGCAACCTATCACTATAAGAACGAATTCGGACATTGCAGATATCTCAAGCTTAACCTGCTTGAGGGCGAAACCGAAGATGATGTTAAACGTAGAATTGCAAAGATAATGGATGACAGAGTAACGTCCATTATGTATTAATGAAAGGATATAGGGTATGAATAGAAAAGTATGTGTTGTGACCGGCGGCGGAGGTGTGCTTTGTGCAGCGTTTTCAAAGGAAATGGCAAAAAATGGCTACGACATAGCTGTGCTTGATATAAACGAAGCTGCCGCAAAGACTGTTGCTGATGAAATCTGCGCTGAAGGCTTTGTTGCAAAGGCTTATGCTGTTGACTGTCTTAATAAGGAAAGCGTTGAGGCTGCTCATGCAAAAATAATTGAAGATCTTGGTAAGTGTACCGTGCTCATAAACGGTGCGGGTGGCAATAATCCAAAGGCAACAACGACTCACGAAATATTTGAGGCGGGCGACGAGGACAGAGAAGATATCAAGACCTTCTTCAATCTTGAAAAATCAGGCTTTGATTTTGTTTTTAACCTTAATATTATGGGCGTGCTTATTCCTACGCAGGTTTTTGCAAAGGATATGATAGGGCAGGAGGGTTGTTCCATCATTAATATTTCATCCATGAATGCATATACCCCCCTTACTAAGATCCCCGCATATTCATCCGCAAAGGCGGCTGTATCCAATTTCACACAGTGGCTAGCGGTTCATTTTGCTGAAACGGGTATCCGCGTAAATGCAATTGCCCCGGGATTCTTCGTTACAAAGCAGAATAAGGATCTTCTTTTTAATGCGGACGGAACTCCAACGCCAAGAACGCATAAGATATTGAATGCTACACCTATGAAGCGTTTTGGTAAGCCTGAGGAGCTTTTGGGAGTGCTTGATTTCCTTACAGACAGTGAAGCAGCATCGTTCGTAACAGGTGTTGTTATCCCCGTTGATGGCGGATTCTCTGCATATTCAGGCGTTTGATGGAGGATATCATGTCAAAATTCAGACTTTGCGCATTTGCGGATGAAGCGGATAGTGACATCCGAGGTCAGATAAAAGCGCTTAACCGTAACGGTGTTGGATTAATAGAGGTAAGAGGTATAAACGGAAAGAATATTTCCGATATGACTTTATCCGAGGTTAAAGAGGCTAATAAGCTTTATAATGACAACGGAATAAAGGTTTGGTCCATTGGCTCACCGATAGGCAAAATAAACATAAACGACGATTTTGAAGCAGAGCTTGAAAAATTCAAGCGCACGATTGAAACTGCCGAAATCATGGAAGCAAAGTGCATAAGAATGTTCAGCTTCTACGGCACAAACGGTGAGACTAAGTACCGAGACGAGGTAATGGAGAAGCTTTCAAGATATGTTGAAATTGCACAGGGTAGCTCTGTTGTGCTTTGTCACGAAAATGAAAAGGGAATTTACGGTGACGTTGCATCGCGTTGCTTTGATATCGTAACGTCTATTCCGGATATCAAGGCTGTGTTTGATCCTGCAAATTTTAATCAATGCAATCAGGATATTATTGAGGCTTGGGATCTCTTAAAGCCGTACGTTTATTATCATCATATTAAGGATGCCGATTTGGAGCATAAGATAGTGCCTGCGGGTTATGGCAGTACGAATATGAAAGTTTATTTAACGGAGTATGCCCAAATGGGTGGTGGTGTGCTTACTGCCGAGCCGCATTTGGCTGATTTTGTTGGTTTGAGCAATTTGGCGAATGAAGACGAAACAGCAAACATAGGCTCGTTTAAGTTTGATAATAATGATGAATCTTTTGACTTTGCTATAAATGCAATCAAGAATTTAATTAAAGACATCTGATAGGAGGATTATAAATATGTCAAAAAAGGTTAGATTAGGTATTATCGGTATTGGTAATATGGGCGGCGGCCACGTGGCAAACATCTGTGGCGGAAACTGTCCCGAAATTGAGCTTGCAGCTGTTGCGGACATCAACCCCGAAAGACTCAAGCCTGTGATCGATAGAAAGGTGAATAATGACGGTAACGAGATCAAGATATTCAACGATGCATCCGAAATGATTAAGTCGGGCACTATCGACGCTGTTCTTGTTGCTGTGCCTCATTACGATCACCCCAGATACGTTATTGAAGCCCTCGAAAACGGCTTGCACGCTATGAGTGAAAAGCCTGCAGGTGTTTATACAGAGCAGGTTAAGCAGATGAATGCAGTTGCTGCAAAGCATCCTGAGCTTACGTTTGGTATGATGTTCAATCAGAGAACAAACCCCATGTATCAGACAATGAAAATGATGATTGAAAGTGGCGAGATGGGTCAGATCAGACGTACAAACTGGATCATTACAGACTGGTACCGTACACAATCATACTACGATTCAGGTGATTGGCGAGCTACGTGGAGCGGTGAAGGCGGTGGCGTACTTCTTAACCAGTGTCCCCATCAGCTTGACCTTTTCCAGTGGGTATGCGGTATGCCTAAGAAGGTATATGCAAGACTTCAGTTTGGTAAGTGGCATGATATTGAAGTAGAGGATGACGTTACGGCGTTTGTTGAATATGAAAACGGTGCAACGGGTACTTTCATTACAACAACGGGTGACACTCCCGGAACAAACCGCTTTGAGGTTACCTGCGAAAAGGGTAAGATGATTGCTGATGAGAACGGCTTGAGAGTTGTTAAGCTTGAGCATTCCATTGATGATTATACTTATAATAAGGATTCCGGCGCATTCTCATCACCCAAGATCGTTTTTGACGGTAAGGTGGAATGTAAGGGCTACGGACTCAATCATTTTGGCCATATCGGTATATTGAACTCCTTTGCGGAGAACATTCTCCACGGCACACCCTTGCTTGCACCCGGTGTGGAAGGTATTAACGGACTTACACTCTCCAACGCGATGCACCTTTCACAGTGGCTTGGCAGGGAAGTTGAGATACCTTTTGACGATGCTCTCTATAAAGAGGAGCTTATGAAGCGCGTTGCAACCTCAAGACGCAAGACTGACGTGCGTGAGCAGGTAGTAACACAGTGGGCAAAGTAATACAGTGATATAAGGACCTTGGGATGAGCCGAGGTCCTTTCTTTTTTTACATAATCAGTAATAGCGAACTGCGTTCGCCAGCGGGACGCCGAGGACGTCGTCCCCTACGAGGCGTGGTGTGTTCGTTCAAAATAATATTGGTGTTTGTAGGGGGGTGTTTTGCCTCCCGTTTGCGTTAATTGATTTACACCTCATCCGTCACGCTACGCGCGACACCTAGACGTTTTGCCTCGCAAAACTCGGTGGTCGCTTGCGACCTTGTTCTCCCGCTGGAGAAGGCATTTCTTTATCCGTCGCTTGCGACATTGTTCTTCCGCTGGAGAAGGCTTTTTTCTGTCGCTTGCGATATTGTCCTCCAAAGGTGAGAGGCAAGGGGTGCGTGGTAAAATTCGGATTGAAGTATAAGTTAATAAGATCGTATTATATGATTTACAACCCCTCCGTCTTCGCCAATAGGCGAATCCACCGGTAGATTGTCAATCAAGTGCAACACCAAAAAATGCCTCGTAAGGTGACTTCCATCCCAAGCATTTTTTAGGCCTCAAATTAATCGATAAAACTATATTTTGTAAAACTTCATCATCCAATGAATGA
>SVGF01000046.1 GCA_015056475.1 Clostridiales bacterium | reverse complement strand
CTGTCCAAACCGCCAATAATATTAAGCATAGTGGTCTTACCGCAACCGGAAGGGCCGAGCAGCGTCACAAACTCATTCTTTCTGAACTGTATATCAATGCCCTTTAATGCGTCAACCGTGCTGTCACCGGCATAATAACGTTTAACTATGTTCTTTAATACTAACACGTAAAATCTCCTTTATAATTCTATATACATATTTTACCATACTAATATGAAATTTATTTGAACAATAGTTTAAAATAAATATAAATATTAATTTTTTATAATTATTTTCAAATGATATTGTAATTTAAGCGATAATGTTGTATAATATAGATATCAAACTATAAGGAAAACACTATGTCTAAAAGAGAATTCAGCGTAAGGATACTGAACATCCTTGCAATAATACTATATATGATAACGTATCGCGACGAAAAGATATTTACATCACCCGGTTTTTACGTTGGGCTATTTTACGTTATTTATCTTTTATTAAAGCCGTATATGCTTCGTCAGCCTACAAATACGCCTTTCAATTACATATTTGAAATATTTGATATGCTGTTTGTCATACTGTTTACCGTATTCGTTACGCCGACGGCACTTTATCCTCTTTCACTCTTTGTGCTTGTAAGATGCGCACTTCAGTTCAAAATATATTTTGTGCTTTTGTCGTATTGCATATTGTTGGCATGCGTTATATTCACAAGCGAAGCAAAAACGTTCAATGAGCTTTGTGAGCTTGCAATGACGTTATTGACGATAGTTATCCCGTCCTGCGTTGTTTGTCTGGTTAAGAATGACGCCATTAAGCTCGACCACGCAAAAAGAGAGCTTTCAGAAAAATTACAGCTTAAGAATGCAGTTATAACCGAGTTGCAGAAATACAGCGATATGTCCCTTTCGGGTGATCCAAAGAAAAACGATGAAATGCTCCGCACGGACTACGTTACTCAGATCCCCAACCGTTACTTTTTTGAGGAAATGCTCAGAAAGGGTATCTCCCGTGCCGAGGAGCCGAGCTTCAATATGGCTCTCATGATGGTGCAGATAGATAACCTCTATCAGTATCGCCTTGAATACAGCTACTCCACAGAGCATATTCTTGTAAAGAGGATACACGATCTTATCGCCGAGCAAATAAAGACTAACGACTTTGTTGCAAGATACGAGGAGGATTGCATCGCTGTACTGCTATTTAACAAGGATATCCTGAATGCGGAATCACTTGCAAGCATCGTTTACAGTAATTTTGAAGCATTGAAATTCAATGAGCCGGAGCTCAAGGATATCGCCTTGACCATAGGAGTTAACGATATCGAAAGCTCCATGAAAGAAAACGGCACCGAGGTCGATACATTAAAATTCCTCAACAGATGCAAGCCCGTGGATTTTAACATTTAACATATTTACTGAATAAAGCTGCGCTTTTTCGTCAATACTTCTGTTATCACGGAGGTATTCATGAAAAAGCGCATTATTTCTTTTATATTGATATTCACATTGACAGCATCCTTAACGCTGTTCCCTCTTTCAAAGCCTTTAAGCTCTCTGGCAATATTGCCACCCATATGCTACACACAAGAGGCGTATTCCTCAGACGATGCAGACAGCGCAGAAATTTTTGAGCAAATAACAAGCGGACGAGAAACAAAATTCGTCGTCCGCTCAAAATTATTAGATAGTATTTATAAGCTGTTCAAACGTCTGTTCAGTTGACAGCTTCAGCTTCAATATCAGTTGAAGCATTCTCGTTTGACTCATACCATTGGCGCTGTGAGTCATACATCCTTTTGTATTCGCCGTCAAGTGCCATAAGCTCGTCGTGAGTTCCCATTTCAACTGCTTTGCCTTCCTTCATCATAATGATCCTGTCCGCTATCTTTACCGATGCAAGCCTGTGAGTTACGATGAACGACGTTCTGTCCTTTGAAAGCTCCGCAAATCTGCCGTATATTCTCGCTTCCTCAATGGGGTCTATAGCCGCAGTCGGCTCATCAAGAATTATTATACTGCTGTTGCGATAAAAGGCTCTTGCTATGGCAATTCTCTGTATCTGACCGCCCGAAAGCCCTACGCCGTCGTCAAATTCGCGCGATAGCATTGTGTCAAATCCATTGGGGAGCCACTTTTCCTCGGGGCTGAAGCCCGACATTGCACATGCCTTGCGGAGTGCCTCATCTGTGGGCTCCTTTGATATATCGCCGATAGCGAGATTCTCTCTCAAAGTCATTGCATAGTGCGGATAACGCTGGAATACAGCCGACAAACGCTTTGCTACGCTCGGGAAGCTTGTATCTCGTGTGTCATTACCGTTAAGCTTTACCTCACCCTCTGAGGGCTTATAATAGCCCGTGATGAGCTTTATTAGTGTGGATTTACCACTACCGTTTTCACCTACGATAGCCACCGTTTCCTTAGGCTTGATATCAAAGCTTACGCCGTCAAGTGCGTTGCCCGTCTGGTTGGGGTAAGCAAATTTAACGTCCTTAAGTCTTATTTCAATATTTTCGCCAAGGTCCACCTCTTTGCCCGACATTTCGGGAAAATTCAAAAATCTCACGTAATTTTCAATATACGGCAAGCCCTCCGAAACAGAGCTGAACGTATTATAGAAAAGATTGTGAAGTTGACTCTCAAGAACACCCAGCGATGAGAATACCGCCGCAAATTCACCCACGGATATTCTGCCGTTCATCAAGAATCTGAACAGCATATAATATACTACAAGTCTGCCGGTAAGTGATATGAACGTTGTGCAGAAGAACAAAAGCTCTTTTTTGATTCCCGTTTTCAAGTCAAGCTTTATGAGTGATGTCAAAAGATCTCTGAAATTCTTTATAAAGAATCTGTAACCGCCCAGAAGTCTTGTTTCCTTGTAATATTTCGGGTCGGTGATACACTCTGCATAGTAGCCCTGCTTACGTCTTAGGGGTGCTTGCTTATCCTCTTTTTCCGTGTAGAGCTTTTTGATCGCCCACTGCTGAACCATAGTCGGTGCAAATATCAGCACCATTGCAACTACCAGCAAAGGCTCTCTCTTTATGAGATATATCGATACTATCACAAGATAAGGCAAAGTAAACAGCACAAGGCTCTTTATTATGTTCAAAAGGTCACGGGATCTGTCCCTGCCGTTTGTTGCCTTTTCGATATCGTCAAGCTTGTCCGTGTTTTCAAATATTATAGGCTCAAGTCTTGCCATCTTTTCACAGCATTGAATGAGCTGTGCGTTTGCAGATGTGTAGCCGAATTTTTCATCAACGTAATTCGTTACGTAAAGCAAACCAACAGAAGCCATGTAAAGCCCTGCCCAGAGCAATATTGCAAGCATTACCGCAATTACTGTTGTGTTACCGTTTGCAAGCTCGGTGATGCCGTTGAACATATCCTCAAGCACGTATATCTGCAACGACTCAAGAAACGCCTGGCACAGAAGTACCAAACAGCTTATAACAAACAACCACGGAGCACTCTTTATTATGAATGGCACGGTCACTCTTATGCATTTGAAAAGACCGACTTTTTCCTTGGTAGATTTTTGCTTTTTGTCTTTTTTCATGCCTCGTACCATCCTTTCTGCGTATTGAACATATCGGCGTAAATGCCGTCCTTGGCAATAAGCTCGTTATGCGAGCCGAATTCCGCAACCTTGCCGCCGTCGATAACAAGTATCTTATCCGCAATTTTAGCCGCACCCAAGCGGTGTGTAATGAATATTGCAGATCTGCCCTTTGTTATATCTCTGAACATTTCGTATATTCCGCTTTCTGCAATCGGGTCAAGCGCGGCAGTAGGCTCGTCAAGTATCTTCATGGGCGCATCGCTATACAAGCTTCGTGCAATAGCAACTCTTTGCCATTCGCCGCCCGAAAGGTCAACACCGTTTTCAAATATCTTGCCCAAGGGAGTATCAATGCCCTGCGGAAGCTTGTGCATCACCTCGTCAAGATGAATATCTTTTATCGCATCAATTACTCTTACGTCGTCCTTTTTGTTTACGTCACCAAGAAGCACGTTATTCTTCAGCTCTATCTGATACTTTGCAAAGTCCTGATTTACTACAGTAAACGTGCCCTTTATCTCAGCAAGCGAAATATCGCGAAGATTTCTGCCGTTGATCAAAATATCGCCCTCGTAATTATCGTAAAGCCCCGTAAGAAGCTTTGTGATAGTGGTCTTGCCTGCGCCATTCACACCAACAAATGCGTAATGCTCGTTACCGTTGAGCTTAAATGAACAATTATCAAGAATCTTTCTCTCGGTATTCGGATATGCAAACGTAACGTTCTTAAATTCAATGGTGTCAAGTTTACCGTCCTTTGGCGGAATCGGCTCATCAAGTGCACCCTCCTGCTCCTCAAGCTGTGAGAATTCAGAAAGGTCGTTCAAATTCTTCATTGCCTCAACAAAATACTGAACGTTCCAGCTTATGTTCCAGCTAACGATATTAACGAGTCTGTTTACCGCCTGTGTAATACCAATAAACATACCCGGAGTCATCTGACCTATTGCTACGGGATATACAAGCGACATAAGCATGCCCGCACCCATAAACCAAGCAAGTATTCTTATTAAGTTTTCCCTGCCACCCGTGCGAACGCGTGTTTTAAGGCGAATCCTGTCAACCTCATCCTTCTTTTCTTTCCATTTTTTGATCATGTAGGATGCGTAGCCAAAGGTTGTTCTTTCCTCAAGGTAATCCTTTGCAGAAAGCACACCCTTATATACGTTTGCGTAACGGTCTATCTTTTCGGTATCATGGAATGTCTTATAATTGTCAAGGCCATTCTTAACCGCAATCGCAACTGCAGGAATTGCAATAACTACCGATATTATACCGCTCCACCAAACCTGCGCAATTATTACCGCAAACACAGATACTATCTGCACTATCCAATACGTAAGATACATCAATCTCTGTGCGCGGGATTGCATTCTGCTTGGGCCGTCATTACAAGCTCTGCCGATAAGGTCGTAAGTCTTGCTGTCCTCTATGTACTTATACTTTAAGCTTGCGCGCTTTTGAATAAACGCTTCCTCAACAAAAAGCCTTACTCTTGCATGAAGCTGTACGTCACTTATCCATTCAACAAAGTATATCGTCTGATTGACAACGTCGACCACCATCATGTATATAAGCGGCAGAAATATTTGGTTATATTCCATCGTGCCGTCAAGCACACCGATTGCGGTATCAACAAAGCCCGCAGTTGTAAATACCATTACCGTTGGCAAGAGTGCTTCGACAACCTGCAACAGCGCACAAACGGTCGTCCAGAATGGAGCCGCGTGAAACACGGTTACAAAGCAGTCCCAAAGATTCCAATTTTTGGCTTTAAGAGTTTTAAGTCTATCATTATCCTTTTTAATAATATCATCACCTTTCAATCTGCAGTATAATTTTTGAGCTCGATAAAATTATACCACTACATATTAAAATCAACAAGCAAGCTTACCCCATGATTTACTACCTGTCACACACCAAAAATGACCTGTTAGTTTTATCGCTTGCGGGGTTATTATAAATGCAAAATTAATTTTTGTCAATCAAGCATTAGTTGAATTTAGCCTTGTTCAACCAATTTTCTAATTTATTTATTCAAGTATATCTTGAATCACCCCATTTATCCGTATTTTATATAGAATCAGCCCAAAAGTCAAGAAACGGTTGGTTGCGCCGATGTATATCAATCGTTATTAATTGAAAATATCTCCCTCTCAACGTATTCTTCTCCAAGGTCAAGGCTTACACTTTGCGGACAAAACTTATCCCCCGAATGCACTCCGCCCAATGATTCTACCAGCCTGCAGGACTTTATATTCTCGCTGTCAGCCTGATAAAGCCATAACTTTTCAGGCTCAGCAGAAATAGCCGACTTTACAAGAGCTTTGCCTATTCCTCGCCTGTGATAATTCGGGGATACAAACAAGTCCGTTAAATACATTGTTGGCATCTCCTTATTATCTTTGTAACTCACCATACCCACAAGCTCACCGTTGATATAATACCCTAAAATATATAATCCCAGATTTCTCAATTCATCAATATACAATGACGAATCAAAATAGCTTGCCTGTCGGTGAATAAACACATCGTCATTTTCTATCCATTCTGAGCATAGTTTATGAACATCCTCGGCATCTCTTGAAGACAGCATTCTGACGTGCGGATCAAAATACCTTATACCTTTAGCATTTATAACGTACTTTTTCTTGTCGTGTCCGTAAAATCTGCCTTGCATCTCTCCAAGAGTAAATATATCAGCTGTAAACGTAATTTTTGGCACGGCATATGGCGTAGTCTTAATAAATTCCACAGCCTCGCACAAGCAAGCGTTTATATCGCAGTCGCATTTTGTAGCAAAAACAATGCAAAGAAATTCCGTTATATCCTCATCATCAATCTTCCCCCATGTATATATGAGCATAACACACCCGTCAAAGGACGCTAACCAATAAGGCTTCTCCTTTTCCTTTATCCAGCGAATATAATTGCAACAAACGTTATGATGGACGGTTGTAGGCTTTAATTCTCGTATAAATTCTTCTTCTGTAATCAATTTCATAATATTCCTCCTTTTTAATATTTTAGCATAAGTATCAAAACAAGTCAATCAACCGTTATTAGAATTCATTCAAGCTATTGAAAAAAATTGAATTTTGTGGTACAATATAGTATAAGATAAATTTTGCGAAAGGTTGGAATATATATGAAAGCAGTTATAACCGTTACAGGTAAGGACGCAGTTGGTATTATCGCCGCAGTAAGCAACGAATGCGCAGCACAGTCGGCAAATATCATAGATATCACACAGACAGTTTTGAGCGATTATTTCGTTATGATAATGCTCGTTAATATTGACGAGCTGGTTATCTCATTCAGCGAATTCGTAGACAAGCTTGATGCACTTGGTAAGACAAAAAATCTCGACATTCACACAATGCACGAGGATATTTTTAACACAATGCACAAAATATAAATAATCTGTACTGACATTATTGATCGAAAGGTTGAAGCTTTATGTTGAATACATCAGATATTCTTGAAACCATAAATATGATAAGCCAGGAAAATCTTGACGTAAGAACGATCACAATGGGCATCTCATTGTTCGATTGCGTAAGTGAGGACGAAAACCGTCTTTGCGACAAGATCTACGACAAGATCACCAAAAAGGCTGAAAAACTTGTACCAGTTGGCGAGGAGATCGAAAAGCGTTACGGCATTCCGATCGTAAACAAGCGCGTTTCGGTAACTCCTATCTCACTTGTTGGCGGCAACATTTCCCCCGAGGGATACATAAAAGTTGCAAAAGCAATGCAGAGAGCCGCAAACACTCTGGGAATCAACTTTATTGGCGGATTCTCAGCTCTCGTGCAAAAAGGTATGACCGAAAGTGCAAAAAGGCTCATATCCGTCATCCCCGAAGCACTCACAGAAACAGATATAGTTTGCTCATCTGTAAACGTTGCAAGCACAAAGGCAGGCATCAATATGGACGCTATTGCTTTGATGGGCAACACCATCAAGCGCGCTGCATATCTTACAAGGGATAAGGATTCCATTGCATGTGCAAAGCTCGTAGTTTTTGCCAACGTACCCGACGACAACCCCTTTATGGCAGGCGCATTCCACGGCATTGGTGAGGACGAAACAGCAATTAACGTTGGCGTTTCCGGCCCGGGCGTTGTTGCTTCCGCAATAAAGAGAGCAGGTGATTGCTCACTTTCCGAGCTTGCAGATCTCATAAAAAAGACCGCATTCAAAATAACAAGAGTCGGTCAGCTCGTTGCTATGGAAGCTTCCAAAATGCTTGACGTTCCGTTTGGTATTATTGACCTCTCCCTCGCACCCACACCCGCTATCGGCGACTCTGTTGCACATATTCTTGAGGAAATGGGTCTTGAAACATGCGGTGCACACGGCACAACCGCTTGCCTTGCAATGCTTAACGACGCAGTTAAAAAGGGTGGCGTAATGGCATCGTCCCGCGTTGGAGGTCTTTCGGGCGCATTCATCCCCGTATCCGAGGATCAGGGCATGATACACGCAGTTGAATGCGGCTCACTCACACTCGAAAAGCTCGAAGCTATGACTGCGGTTTGCTCAGTTGGTCTTGACATGATCGCAGTACCCGGCGACACTCCCGAAGCTGTTATCTGCGGTATCATCGCTGATGAAATTTCAATCGGCGTTGCAAATACAAAGACAACTGCTGTAAGAATCATCCCCGCTTACGGTAAAGCCGTTGGCGACAAGATAGACTTTGGCGGACTTTTGGGTTATGCACCCATCATGGACCTCAACATGAGATCACCCGCAAAGTTCATCTCCCGTGGCGGACACATTCCCGCACCAATCCACAGCTTGAAGAACTAATAACCATAAATAAAACAATAACGCCTCATGCAGAATAGCACGAGGCGTTTAGTATTTTCAGTTTACAACAGGAGTAACGTATACTCTGTCACGAGTGCGAGTGATGTACGAATCGTAATCATCCTGCGTATCAAGAGGAATAATATTGTAATTCTCAACGTGCATATTTTCATCCGTTGCTACAACAAGATTCACCTGAAGCTCGTTCGACAAAATGTAAAGCACCTTGCAATCCTCATCTATCCAGTCCTTAACAACGCTGGGATGCGCCTCAACAGCAAATCCCCAATGTGAATGGATATCGTTTTGCTGCTTAAGCTCCTTTTCTATAGCCTCAAGAATAACAGCCTCGCTGAACACTCTGCCCGTGCCGTTGCAGTATGGGCAGGGGTTGAGAAGTACGGAAGAAAGCCTGTTCTTTACCTTTTTACGTGTGAGTTCAACCAAGCCAAGGTGTGTCATTCCAACAACTGTAACGCTTGAACGGTCATTCTTGCAAGCCGCCTTAAGTGCGTCAATAACCATATTCTTATGCTCATCGCACACCATATCAATAAAGTCTATTATAACTATACCGCCTATATCTCTGAGCCTTAACTGCTGAGCAATTATTTCTGCAGCTTCAAGATTCGTATTCAATATAGTTTCGTTCAGGTCGTTCTTGCCAACGTATCTGCCCGTATTTACGTCTATTGCAGTAAGAGCTTCGGTATTATCAATTATGATGTAGCCGCCGTTTTCAAGCCAGACCTTGCGCCTAACCGCGCCGTTAATTGCAGCCTCGATATCGTATTTCATAAACGACATTCGCTCATTACCGTAACGCTTTATCCTGCCAAGCTGTGCGGGAGCAATGGTTGAGCATATCTCGCGGACGAGTTTGAACGTTTCATCGGAATTTACAAGTATTTCCGAAACGTCCTCGCTGAAAAGATCGCGTACAACGTAATTCAACAAGCTTTCATCCTTATAAAGAAGGCGCGGAACCTTGCCCTTTTGCTCGCGTTCCTTAATAAGATTCCACTTTTCCACAAGATATGAAACGTCGTCAATAAAATCTTCTTCGTTTTTACCCTCAGCCTGCGTTCTCATTATCAAGCCAAGACCTGGCGGACAAATCGACTTTGCCACCTCACGAAGTCGCATACGCTCAGCTTCGTTATTGATCTTGTGAGAAACGCCAATATAATTCATCATCGGAAGCAAAACCACAAATTTTCCCGGTAAAGTCACGTTTGTGCTTACTCTTGCACCCTTTGTACCGATGGCTTCCTTCATTATCTGCACGGTTATTTCCTGACCAATTTTAATATGGTCGGCAATATGCATATCCTTTGAGTGCTTTTCTGCAGGTGTGGGGATACTCTCTCCCTTAAATTCAAAAGAGCCGATATCAGTGTTTATGTCACCGGCATACAAAAAGGCATTCTTCTCATGGCCAATGTCTATAAAGGCAACGTTCATGCCCTGAAGCACGTTCTGAACCTTACCTCTGTACACACTGCCTATGAGTCTTTGATTCTGCTCATCCTCATTATAGATCTCAGCAACTCTGCCGTCCTCTATGACCGCAACGCGTGTTTTGCCTCTGTTTTTGTCTATTACAATCTTCTTTTCCATTATTATCCGTTCTCCGTTTATGATAAGCGGGTCAATTCAACGGGAGAAATAAAGCTTTCGCCCTGCCTTAAAAGTGTATCAAGCTTAATAACGTTGGACTTAATATCATATCCGCAAAAAACCTTTAACGCACTCACAAGATCATCCATTCTTACGCTCATTTCCTCGCTGAGTGCCTGAACTGTTGTGAGCACTACCTCACCCTTATCATTTATATTTACATCGTAATAATAAATATATGCGCCTACGTCCGCCATTGATGCACCCTTTTTTGTGTGACGTTCGATGATAATGCTGTCCCTTTCAAAAAAGTGCTTAACGTCCCCAAGCAAGCGTTCATTATCATCAGCAATAAGTCTTGTGGAAAACTTTGCGCAGTCTATCATTTTGCCTATTTTGGGTGTTCTTTCGTTGGCAACAGCAGCGGAAGCTATCTTCATGCCTTGGGGCATTACTTTGTTCATGCGGCTGACAAATTCATCTGCAGTAATTTCGGACTTCAAATGAATATCCATGTACTCGCCATAGCTTACAAGCCCTACCGAAAGCGCAAATCCAAACGAAACTCTCGGCTGAGGATTGAACCCCTCCGAATACGCAACGGGAATATCAGCCCTGCGGAGTGCTCTGTGGATAGTTCTCAACATATCGAGCTGTGAAATAAATCTTACGCAATCATGTCTTTCAAACTGAACGATCATTCTCATAATTCATCAGCCTCCGTCGCTGTTTTTTTGAGCTGTTCCCTACATTTTGCGGAATATCTTGTAAGACCGCAAGCATTGCAGCCCTCTCTGCAATCCTTTGTTATCTCGCCCTTGAAAGCCTTTATAAATTCCTTCTTCAAGAACGCCTTTGATACACCGCAATCAATGTGATCCCAAGGGAGGATAGCATCAAGGTCGTAATTAACGCTTGCATACCACTTGTAATCTATGCCCGTTTCTTCAAAAGCCTGCTTCCAGAGATCCATATTAAAATGCTCATCCCATGCATCCATGTGGCAACCAAGCTCAACAGCTCTTGCAAGTGCCTTAGAAAGGCGTCTGTCGCCCCTTGCAAATACCGCCTCAAGCATGCTGAGGTTGATGTCATTCCACGAGAAGTGAAGTCCTCTGCCCTTAAGTCTGTTTTTAAGATACTCCTGCTTTTCAATTACCTTTTCCGGAATATCCTGTCCGCACCATTGGAAAGGCGTGCAAGGCTTAGGCACAAACGTTGACGCGCTTACTGAAATATTGAGCTTGCCCTTTTTCTTGCCCTTTGCAAAGTACATCTCCTTTACGTTGTAAGTAAGTGCCGCAATACCCTCAACGTCGTCAAGAGTTTCAGTCGGTAAGCCTATCATAAAATAGAGCTTAACAGAATCCCAGCCCGCATCAAACGCCTTTTCGCATGCGATCATGAGATCCTCCTCAACAACACCCTTGTTAACTACGTCGCGAAGCCTTTGCGTGCCTGCTTCGGGCGCAAACGTAAGTCCTGCCTTTCTGAAGCTTGCAAGGTCGGACATAAATTCCGTGTTCTTGATAGTATCAACTCTCAATGAAGGAAGCGCGATTGAAACACCCTTTTGAGTATATTCATCCGTAAGATATTTTATGAGCTCGTCTATCTGTGTATAGTCGCTTGAGCTGAGCGAGCAAAGGGATATTTCCTCGTAGCCCGTGCTGTCGTAAAGCTTTTTGGTTATTTCTTTAAGCTTGTCAATACTCTTTTCTCTTATTGGACGGTATATCATACCCGCCTGACAGAATCTGCAGCCTCTCGTGCAACCTCTCATTATTTCCAGAGTGATCCTGTCGTGAACGATCGACATGTAAGGAACAATAATATTGTCGGGATAATAAACGTTGTCAAAATCCTCAATAATTCTCTTTTTTACGAGCTTTGGCGCATTATTCGTCGGCTCAACGCTCTTTATAAAGCCGTCATCGGTATATTCAACGTTGTAGAGCGACGGCACGTAAGTACCCTCTATTTGCGAAGCTCTGATGAGGAATTCCTTTCTCGTCCAATTATTCTTCTTTTTCTCCTTAAGCAGGTCGAGCAATTCATTCATATGCTCCTCACCCTCACCTATTGAGATGATATCAAAGAAATCCGCAAAGGGCTCTGGATTATAGGTGCAAGGTCCGCCGCATGTAACTATGGGGTCATCCTCACCTCTGTCCTTTGACCATATCGGTACGTTACCCAAACGTAAAGCATTTATCATATTGGTATAGCACATTTCATATTGAACCGTTATACCTATAATATCAAATTCATTAAGAGGCGTACCTGTTTCCAACGAAGAAAGAGGGATATTATTTTCCACCATGAGCTTTTCCATATCCGGCCACGGTGAATACACTCTCTCGCAGTATGCATCCTCTCTGTTATTTATAATATGATACAAAAGCTTTATTCCGAGATGGGACATACCTATCTCGTAAACGTCGGGGAAAATAAAAGCGTATCTTATATCAACCGCAGACGGGTCCTTAACCACCATATTAAGCTCGTTACCCGTGTAACGTGAAGGCTTTTCAACTAAAGGTAATATTTCTTCAAAGGTAAGCATATTAATACTCCTTTCTTATCTCATAATAAAGAGGCAAAGTAAAAACTTTACCTCACGATCTGTCAAAACTACTTTTGTCCTATGTCCAAAGCAGGATCAGCATTCATGGAAAGGTCGTCAAACCTGCCGTCCTTTAGTTTGTAATACGCCGCACAAGCCACCATCGAGGCGTTATCCGTACAATACTCAAACTTTGGCACGTAGAATTCAATGCCTGCTTTCTTAGTTTGCTTTTGAAGTGTTTCTCTCAATAACTTATTTGCAGAAACACCGCCTGCTATTGCAAGCTTTTTATAACCGTAGATCTTCGCGGCAAGCATCGCCTTTGACGAAAGATCGTTAACGGCTGTATATTGGAATGACGCCGCAACGTCATTGATATTAATTTCCTTGTGATTATTGATGTAATTCAAAACAGCAGTTTTAAGTCCGCTGAATGAGAAATCAAGCTCGCCCGTTTTTAATTTTGCCTTTGGAAACGATATAGCGTGCGGATCGCCGTCAAGTGCGGCATTCTGAATATAAGGTCCACCCGGATAACCAAGGCCCAACACTCGCGAAACCTTGTCAAACGCTTCACCGCATGCATCGTCAAGAGTCTGTCCCAGAATTCTGTACTCGCTGTAGCTGTCTACCGCTACTATCTGAGTATGTCCACCCGATACCACAAGGCACAAGAACGGCGGCTCAAGAGTCTCAGACGAAATATAATTTGCGCAAACGTGCGCTTCCATATGGTTTACACCCACAAATGGTACACCGAGCGAAAGGCTGACTGACTTTGCGGCATTCAACCCGACAAGCAATGCGCCAACAAGCCCCGGCCCGTACGTTGCGGCAACGGCATCAATGTCCCCGTAGCCAACGCCCGCCTGCTTCATGGCTTCGTCAAGCACCGCGCTTATATTTTCGATATGCTTTCGCGATGCAACCTCGGGCACAACTCCGCCAAATTCATTATGGATAGCTATCTGCGATGAAATAACGCCCGATAAAACCTTTCTGCCGTTTTGAACAACGGAAACAGACGTATCGTCGCACGATGTTTCAAATGCAAGTATATTCCAATCTTTTTTAGTCAGAAGCTGACTGTATTTTGCCTGTGCTTTATCTATAAACATAATAACCCGTAAAAGCTCGGATCATTCAAATTTATCCGAGACCATTATCTGAAGAGCTCTCACAAGCGAATCCTCCGCTGTGCCCCAAGGCTCCTCTCTGTATCTGTAATCAAATTTCTTTTCAAACCAGTCAAGCTCGCCGTCTATCCTCTCAAACGAACGGTACATGACGGGCATTATACACTTTAACCATTGGCTTGCGCCCTTTGCACCAAATTTCTCGGTTGCTATCTGAACCGAACGCTTAAGATGCTGTAAGCAAAGCCCCTTTGAATTCTCAATTCCGTGTCTGAAGCTTTCGGACGTTCTAAAAAGGTAGAGCATTGTGTAGATATATCTATCCATTGCTTCGTTTACCTTTTTGCATATCATGCAATCGTGATGCTTGTTTTCAAGCCAATCACAAAAATCCTCAAACTGCTGAATCTCGTTTGTCTTTTTGCCTAACGAGAACTTTCTTTTTGAATCCATCGGCAGCCTCTTAACTCTTGACTGGAGCTGGCGCACAGTCTCTCTCATATAAGTGTGAGTGAGCAAAGCCAAGCCAAGTCTGTTCTTTTGAGAATAGAGCTTTCTGAAGTGATACGGGCAAAACCCGTGCTCATTTACCTGTACTCGCGTTTCGGGAGAAGTAACCGATCCGCCCAGGAATGATTCTGTGTACATTTTATCTGTCTTTTGCTGAATAACGCACAAAAGACATTCGTCATTTTCTTTTAATGCATCAATGACGGGGATGGTATCCAAATGGTAATCCATATATACCTCTATCAGTCGGAGATCTTTTCAATATCAGCACCCACAAGTCTTAATTTCTCATGGATCTTTTCATATCCTCTGTCGATATGCTGTGCATTGTTTACAACGGTCTGACCGTCTGCAACAAGTCCCGCAATTATAAGTGCAGCACCTGCTCTTAAATCAGTTGCACTAACCTCGGCACCGTACAAGCCTTCAACACCCGTGATGTATGCTTTGTTGCCCTTTACGTTAACATCCGCACCCATTTTTATAAGCTCATCAAGATGCTTGAGTCTGTTTTCGTAAATAGTTTCTGTTATAACGCTTGTACCCTCAGCAATAGTAGCAAGAACCGAGAACGGTTGCTGAAGATCAGTCGGGAAGCCTGGATAAACGGCAGTTTTCACCGAAACGGCATCAAGCGTATCAGTACCCTTAACGTTTATTGCATCGTCATACAACGTTACTATCGCACCCATATCCTCAAGCTTTGCGCTCAATGTTTCCATGTGCTTTGGAATAACGTTTTTAATAGTGACGTCACCCTTTGTGGCAGCTGCAGCTATCATGAGAGTACCAACCTCTATCTGGTCGGGAATAACGGTATAATCCCCCCTGTTTTTAAGAGATCTCACGCCCTCTATTCTTATAACGTCAGTACCCGCACCCTTTATCTTTGCACCCATATAATTCAAAAAGTTTGCAACGTCAACAATATGCGGTTCCTTTGCGGCATTTACAAGCTCAGTTGTACCTTCGGCAAAAACAGCAGCCATCATAACGTTGATGGTTGCACCAACGCTAACACAGTCAAAGAATATCTCCTTACCGTGAAGTCCGTCGCACTCGGCAGATATCCTGCCATTTTCAAGGTCCTCAGTAATTTTTGCACCAAGAGCTGTCATACCCTTTATGTGCTGATCTATGGGGCGAGAGCCTATTGCGCATCCACCCGGGAAAGGCACGGAAACCTTGCCGTATTTACCAATGAATGCACCCAATATGTAATACGATGCACGCATTTTAACTGCATCGGGCGTGCTTACAAACGTTTCATTGATACCTCTTGTATCAAGCGCAACGGTTGAATCCTCTCTTGCGTATTTAACACCTATACTTTCAAAAATATTGAGAAGTAATTGCACATCCTCAATATCGGGAACGTTTCTTAAAACAACTACACCCTTTGTCATTAGTGCAGCTGTCAGCACACCAAGCGCGGAATTTTTAGATCCGCCGGCAAAAACCTCACCCTTCAATGGCTTCGAGCCGTTAATTATATATTTACTCATAAATCTCACCGTTAAGTAATTTTAGGGCTAAAACTGCATTTTAACAGCTATATACCTATCATACGAATTATACCATAAAAACCCGTTTTTAACAACTACCAAATTTACATTTTTACGCCAAAAACCTATATTTTTATGTAATGTTACACTTTTGTTACATATCGAGCTTATATACACGTTTAAGTATACCTGCAGACTTGTCAGCAAACACCACGCATATAACGTCCTTCGCCAGATAAGGGAGTGATGCACACACAAACGACGCCCATATTCCCTCACCGCTTATGACGCTAAACCAGCAAGTGCCTATCGCATGGCAAAGAATCAATCCCACCGATATCGTCAATGCCTTTGTTATCCCCTTGTAACGCTGTGACAATGAGCACGCCGCAACAAGCACCACAAAGCCCAATATGAATC
>SVGF01000045.1 GCA_015056475.1 Clostridiales bacterium | reverse complement strand
CAACGCGCGAGAGGATACACTTTCTCTCTTTCGTACATATCGTGAGAAACACGGCTTGGTTTCGATTATAGTCCGCACCCTTCAATCTGGTGGTCTTGCGATTTTTTAGTTCGTCCATTTTCATCACCCATCCCATTATAACACAAATCGGCAGAGAAAACAAGTTCTCTGCCGAAATTTCGTACCGCATATTCTCCGTTAAGGATAACACGCTAAAAATTCTCTATCCTTTTTATTATTACAATACGTAATATCAATTTGATATTAACCAAAGATATAGGGCTCGCCGTCAAAGATTGTGCAATCGATGAGGGACTTCATGTAGATGCCGTACTTCTTTGTGATATCTGTGTGAGCTTCGTCAAACTTGTTCATGGGGTAGATCTTAACAGGGAAGCCCTGGTAGCACCACTTGCCGCTTGAGAGCATATCAAGAGCGTTCTGGCAGCCCTTCTGGCTGAGGTGGAACTCTCTGGGATGTGTGTTGAGCATATCAATAGCCTTAACACCGCAAAGCTGGAGGTCAACCAATCTCTTTTCACCTGTGTGGTATGCACCGATGCAGAGCTGACCGCACATCTTTGTCATTCTGATAGCAAGGTCGATGGACTCGTTTGTTTCAGCCCATTCGTAAACCAAGTCAAGACCGCCTTCAGCGGGGTTATCTCTTCCAGCGAGGTACTCAGCGGGAACTGTGTCGGGAGTATAAACTTCGTCAGCACCGTACTTGAGAGCGTTCTTTCTGGACTCCTCGTTTACGTCAACAGCAATGATCTTGCCTGCGCCGCGGAGCTTCAAAAGGCTGATGATAGCGCAACCCATGTAACCGCAGCCAACAACGCCGATGCTTGTTTCGCCGGGGAAAATGTTTCTGCACTTGCTTACAGCGCTCAATGCGCAAGAGAGGGGCTCGCCGATAGCGTACTCATCCTTAACGTTGTCCGGGATCTTAAAGATCTTGTCTTCTGTTGCAACGTTGTATTCTGCGATACCTGTACCGAAAAGACCTGTAACTCTGTCACCGGGCTTAACCTTAGTAACGTTCTTACCAACCTTTTCAACGTAACCCATGGGCTCATGGCCAAGGCCTTCGTCAATACCGTTGCTCTTTTCAGCGATCTCCCAAGCATGATGCTCGGACATACATACGCCGTAGTACTTGATCTTTACAAGGATCTGATCGTCGTTGATCTCGGGAGTGGGAACTTCAATGATCTCACACTTCTTGGGTTCTACAATAACCAATTTCTTCATAGTGATTTCTCCGTTTCTTTATTTTATATTAAAAGTTAAATGCGTAATCTGTACGCAAACAGTTTCAAATTACAATAAGCTCAAAAGCTTGTCTGTGCCTTCTTTAATTGTGAGCCCCTTCTTAAATACGCTTGAAGTGCCAACAACAAAAACGTCTGCACCTGCGTTGTAAAGCTTGGGTACGTTTTCAAACGAACAGTTGCCGTCAACCTGAAGCAAAACATCCTTCTTGCCGAGCTTGTCGAGCCATTCTCTTGTGCGGCGAACCTTGTCAAACGCACCGGGAACTATCTTCTGGCCTGCAAAGCCGGGGTTAACAGTCATAATAAGCACCATACCAACCTCGTCAATAACCTCGCTTATCATTTCAAGTGGTGTAGCGGGGTTAATTGCAACCGCGGGGATAGCACCCTTTTCCTTAACCATCGTCAAGGCTCTCTGCAAGTGAACAGTGCTTTCGTAATGAACAGAAACGATATCTCCTGCCTTAAGGTCGAGCTTTTCGATTATAGTCTCGGGGTTTTCAGCCATTATGTGGAAGTCAAAGGGAAGGTTTGTAGCGGGGCGCATCTTGTTATACATTTCCATGGGGAGCATAAGGTTTGGAACAAAGTGATTGTCCATAATGTCAGCATGGATGTACTCAATGCCTGCCTGCTCTATCTCCTTAAGCGAAGCACCGAGATTCAAAAGGTCAGCGCACATAACGGAAGCAGAAAGCAGAGCCTTTCTCTTTGCGGGAGCCTTAGCGGCGTATTCCTTACCAACGATTGCCGCACCAACGAGCGGAGCATCAGCGTCAAGCAGAGCTATCTCAAGCTTGGGCATCTTGCCGGATGAATATACGTGCTCATTGATATACGCTATCAATGGCTCAATGTAAAGCTTCTTCTGACCAACCAAGCCGCCTGTAAAAAGCACGCAGTCGGGGGAGAGAAGATTGCAAGCCGAAACTATGGTTCTTCCCAATATCTCAACAGCCTCACCAATGAGCGCATTAGCCTTTTCGCAACCGTTTTCAGCGGCTTCAAAAAGATCCTTTGCAGTCTTGCCCTCGCCCAAAAGCTCAGCAGCCGTAATGTCAAGACCTCTGCCTGCCGCATACTTTTCTACGCAACCAACCTTGCCACAGCCGCAGGGGCGTCCGCCTTCCACAGCGGGAACGTGGCCCAATTCACCTGCCGCACCCAGAGCGCCGTTGTATATCTTACCGTCAATAACAACACCCGTGCCGATACCCGTGCCCAATGCAATGCAGATAACAGTCTTACAACCCTTAGCATTTCCTGCACAGTATTCGCCGTAAGCTGCAGCTCTTGAATCCTGAACGAGAGTTACGGGCATACCGAGAACGTTTTCAAATTCCTCGGCAAAGGCTGCGTTTTCAAGATTCAAATTGGGAACCTTTATAGCTGTTCTGCCGTCGTCGCTTACCGTGCCGGGAACGCCTATACCGCAGGATGCAATCTCAGCAAAGGAAATGTTATTTTCAGCGAAGTGAACGTCAAGGAAATTCTTGATCTCCTGAACGATATTGTCAATATCCTTTACCAAAAGCTTGCCCTTGAGAACAAGCTCGTTATTTTCATTTACAAGGCCCAAAGCAACCTTTGTGCCGCCGATGTCAATACCAAGATGAAGCATTACATCTCACCGTCCTCGATCTTTTTGATGAGGTCAAGTCTCTTCTGATGACGCTCACCCTCGTAGGTAGCAGAGAAGAATTCGTCAACGATCATTTCAGCAGTTGCAGGTCCTATAACTCTTGCACCGAAAGCGATGATGTTAGCGTTGTTGTGCTGACGGCACAAACGTGCTGTGTAAGGCTCGGAGCAAACTACTGCGCGGATGCCCTTAACCTTGTTAGCAGCCAATGAAATGCCAACGCCCGTACCGCAGATGAGCACGCCGTATTCACATTCGCCGGAAATAACCGCATCAGCTACAGCCTTACCGTATATGGGATAATCAGTTCTTTCTGTTGTATATGCACCAAAATCCTTAACTGTGTGGCCCTTGTCCTCAAGATACTTTTTGATGTGTTCCTTGAGTTCAACGCCTACGTGGTCGTTACCAATACCAATTATCATAATATATCTCCTTAAATATCATATTAGCGGACAAAAATATCCACTCAAGCATATTATATACTTTTGCCGCAATTTTGTCAAGCATTTATTGCTTATATATCCAATAAAATATTGATATTTTCATCCGAGTATTCTATTTCAGCGGAGAAAGCCCTTGCTACCTCAATTATATCACAAAGACTGCCTGATACATTGCCTTGTTTACAGATAGTACCGATGATCCTTACCGCCGTCACGCAAAACGATATCACTCTGCCAACGGAATCAATATCGTTCATATGTCTGAAAATAAAGTACGAAGCGAGCCTTTTTGAATATTCGTCCGCAAGATAAGAGAATTCATTTGCACCTTTCAAAATATCAATGCTCTTGTCCCATTCATTGTCAAGCCTTTCAAGCCCTCGCAATATATCGGCAAGCTCCTTTGGACTCAATTTGTGCAGATTCCCCTCGCACATATTCAAAAGCATTTTTTCACACTCGGCATAAGATATGCTTTTATCGCAAAGCAGGGCAAGCATTTCTGCCTTTGCGTTAAGTAATTCCGTTTCATCATCGGACGGAATACCGCACTCCTCGTCATCCTCCTCCTCAATTAGCGGGAGAATGTCACTCGTAAGAATTATCCTGCCTGCTTCCTCACAGCACATGCCAAGCCCCACCTCAGTTTGGTCAGAGTAGAAATTCCTGAACCTCGGATGATCGTTGCAGATGTCGCACAACGCGCCCTCACCGAGGTTTAATATGATATCACACAAGCCCTTTTCATTCAGAAACGCACAGCGGTCATTTTCGCAGAGCTTAAAGCATTGATTCTTTCTGTCAATTCCCTGATGTAATTTTTTGCCGAATTCACCGCCGATAGAATCGTAAATATCCATTGTGTCGTCGTCAATATCTATTTCCCAGCCGATACAGCAGTTGTGCTTGCATTTGTCTGCAATGCAGGTAAAATCATCGTAATAGTTTGGATATATTTGCTTCATAAGCACCTCAAATAGCTTTATAATGCAATTTTACCACGATTGAGGGGATTTGTAAATCCCCATAGATATAAATTATTGAAATTGAAGATAGTTTATGTTATAATTTAAGTAATATAAAGGAGGTACAAAATGATGGATCTTAAAAGTCTAAGTGAAGATGAGCTTTCGGAAATTTACGTAATGGCAGTTGATCTGATATGGAGATTTAGTCTTGAATCTGCCAAGAATTCGCCAAGAACAGACGAAAAGGTGCGAAAATATGCATTAAAGAACTATGCTCAAAGAGTGCCGATAGATCTGAACGAAATCAAAGACGGCAAATTCGTTAAATTCCTCTTTGAATGCAAAGAATTACATAATAGAGCAATTGAAGACCGTAACGCTTTGATACGAAATGCATTTTCGGTATTCGACGAAGAAACAAAATCTGTATTTGAATCCTTTATGTTTGAGGCGGAGAATTGGAGAGTCAAATTCACCGATGAGGAGAATTACACTTGGATAGAGGTGTACGATTCCAATTCATACGTTAAGTATCTTCTGTTAAAGGATGCACACGGAATCCCCACGCTCAACGAGGATAACACAATAACTTTTACCGAGATGTTCAGAGCCGATGATGGCAGGTTTGTTATCAACGGCTTGAGCGAAAACTACGTTGACGACACAAAAGAAACCGTTTCAATGTCATTTACCTGGGCGAAATCCCATGTGACTTTGTATAGTGCAATGTGTGCCTTGCTTTTTTCGTGGCAGGACTCTCCGTTTGAGGATATAAGATCGGTTTGCATGGAGATAAGATTCAAATCTGAAATGTCAGATTCAAAATACCTGAATGAAAAAGAAAAGTCGTTATTACCCCTCATAACTGAAATAACCAATATATCCAATTGGCATTTTGCCTTTGAAGGCGGTGAGAACTCAAAGCATCATTCATACGGTTTGTTAAAGTCAAGAGCTCTTGAGCTTGGCTATCACAAAATAGTAAAGCTTTTAACCAAAATGGAAACAACGGCACCGACCTCTTTTGCGTTCAGACGCAACGTCGATCAGGTCTCACTCTTGCTCTCAAATAAAAAGTACGAGCCCTTGCTCAGGGGAATATACAATGAGCTTACAGAATCGCAAAGCGAATATCCCGAGCGAGTATGCGAGAATGCTGACGCAGGTACTCTTAAGAGCATAAAGGGGCGCATTACAAAACTTATGCACGAAAACGGCTATTCCGGCAAATATCCGGAATATACAAAGTATTCCCAAATAAAAGCTCCTCGGCTTTTGACCTCTTACGGGCAGTCCTACGTTATTGCAAACGAAAAGAGAGTTCAGAGCATAGTACGCTTTTCAATGGAAGACACCGTTGAAAGCGATTCCGTTATTCTTAGTGCAAGATGCTCGGGTGCTGCGCTTAAAAAGGACGAAACCCCCGACGATCTGTTCGGAATGTCGTTTGATGCAAAGGGCAAGCGCTGGACAAGCAGCATCAGTAAGGAAATATCTCTTAAAGAGAGCTACAATGAAGATCTAACGCTTACGGTATCCGCCGCGATCAAAAAGGCACAAATGTCAAAGCTTACCAAACGTGAAAGGGAGCTGAACGTAAAGCAGTACAGCAAATGGAGATTATTCCTATATATATTTGTGTTTGCAGGCGGATTCTTCGGGATATTTTTCACTATCTGCTTTTCTTTGTTGATGTTTTTGCTTATTTGGCTCATGGATGGCTGGCAAATGGCTCTGGAAGTCTTTACAGGCTTCCCGTGGCTTTTCACATTGGCATTTTGTTGGATAGCCTTTGGCGGTGCAATGGGTGTTGTGATGTGCCTTGCGGCGAGAAAGTAGAATCAACTCAATTGACAAATCAACAGTATTGGTGTATAATTAGTTAGCTAAATAACTATTTCAGAGGATAACATGAAGAAAGATATTGATATGTTAAACGGACCCATATTCAGCTCCGTTTTAAGGTTTGCATTTCCCATCATTGCTACGGGTATTTTGCAGATATTATATAACAACGCAGATATCATAATAGTAGGGCAGTTTTCGTCAGCAGAAAACGCCGTAGGCGCAATTGGAGCTACAACGTCAATAATACACCTGATCGTAAACCTGTTTTTGGGACTTTCCGTCGGCACAAACGTTGCGCTTGCGCAAAGCATTGGCAGAGGTGACGATGCAGGCTCAAAGAGATTGGTCCATTCAGCGGTTGCATTGTCGCTTATAAGTGGTGCAATAATAACGGCTATCGGTCTTGGTTTTTCATCAAGCATGCTTACGTTGATGAATACTCCCGTGGATATATTTGCTCAGTCGTTGCTCTATTTGCAGATATACTTTCTGGGTATGCCTGCATCCATGGTGTATAATTTTGGCAGTGCTATCTTAAGAGCAAAGGGTGACACAAAGCGTCCGCTCATAATACTTTCAACGTCGGGATTAATAAACGTTTTGCTCAATTTGTTCTTTGTTATGGGCTTTGATATGGGTGTTGACGGCGTTGCATGGGCAACCACTATTTCCCAGTATCTTGCAGCAATAGCAATAATAGTGGTTTTGATAAAAGAAACGGGATGCTTCAAACTTGAGCTCAAGTCATTCAAGCTAAGCTTAAAGGAATCATTGCTCATACTTCGCTACGGAATCCCCGCGGGTCTTACGTCAATAATGTTCAGTATATCGAATATTTTTATTCAGACTGCGCTCAATTCCTACAACAACGCGGCATTGCTTGACGGCTCAGCGGCGTCCGCAGGGCTTGAAGGTATAGTTTATACTTCGATAAATGCATTTGGACAAGCGTCCCTCACGTTTGTAGGCCAAAACTACGGTGCTCAGAATTTTAAGAGAATACCAAAGATATTCGCAATTTGTACCGCTATAAGCGTTACGCTGGGCTTTGTTATAGGCTCGCTGATGTATACGTTCGGCACACCGCTGTTAAAGCTGTATCTGCCAACGGCAACACAGCAGACTATAGAGTATGGCTTAACCAGAATGATGTGCATAATGTTGACGCAGTTCATTGCTTGCGCTATGGAGGTGCAGATAGGCGTAATAAGGGGAATAGGATATTCCACAATTCCGTCGATCGTAACTATACTCACGGTTTGCGTTTTCCGCATAATATGGATATTTACTCTGTATCCGATCGTTGGCACGCTTGAATCGCTGTTTGTATGTTACCCCATAAGCTGGATACTCTCGGTAATAGTATTGCAAATAATATATCACGTTGTGTATAAAAAAGAACTCAAAAAATCATACCTACCTCAAGAAACATAAGCATTTTACTCTGACTGCACTTACAATGATCCTGTGAGTGCAGTTTTTTATAAAAATAAAAAATTTTTTAAAAAAGGTATTGACAGATGGTTAAAACTGTACTATAATAATAGTACAAAAATACAGAGGAGGTCGATAATATGAATTGGGAACTTGATAAATCCCGTCCGATATGTCCACAGCTCTGTGAGCTTATATGCGTTGCGGTGGCAAATGGTGAATTTTCGGCAGGGGAAAAGCTTCTTTCCGTCAGAGAGGTCGCATTGCAGGCAGGTGTAAATCCAAACACCGTTCAAAAAACGTTTGAGGAGCTTGAGCGCAAAGGGGTGGTACATTCTGTCAGATGCATGGGCTGGTATGTAAACGATGATACTCAGGCTGCAGTAAACGAGGTAGAGTCATACCGTATAAAAAAGACTGAGGAATATCTGTACGAAATGGCACAGCTCGGCTGCACCGCAGACGACGTGCTGAAATACTTAAACAGAATTAAGGAGGGAAAAGATGAGTGAATTGATAAGATGCACAGGGCTGACAAAAAAATACGGCAGCGTGCTTGCGTTGGATAAGGTTGACCTTGCCATTGAGAAAGGCAAGATAATCGGCATTTTAGGCCCAAACGGCTCGGGTAAGACTACTCTCATTAAGCTTATAAACGGCTTGCTTACACCGAGTGAGGGCAGTATACTTGTAAACGGTCAGGCACCGGGCGTAGAAACAAAAAAGATAGTATCATATCTTCCGGATAATAATTTCTTGCCTGCGTGGATGACTGCGGAGCAGATAATAAACCTTTTCTGCGATTTTTATGATGATTTCCGTCCCGAGCTTGCATACGAAATGCTTGACAGACTTGGAGTGGATAAAAAAACAAGGCTCAAGAATCTTTCAAAGGGAAACAAGGAGAAGGTGTGCCTTATACTCATTATGAGCCGTAACGCACAGCTCTACGTGCTTGACGAGCCCATTGCGGCGGTTGACCCTGCCACAAGGGATTACGTAATATCAACTATAATCAACAATTATAACCCCGAGGCTTCGGTACTTATATCAACGCACTTGATATCGGATATAGAAAACGTGCTTGACGAGGCAATATTTATCAACAAGGGGCAGATAGTGTTGCACAAATCGGTTGATGAAATACGTGAAGAAAACGCAATGAGCGTTGATGGTCTTTTCAGGGAGGTATTCAAATGGTAAAAAAGCTTCTTAAACATGAATTGATATATTATTTCCGTTCTTTTATACTGTTTTTGCCGATAGTATTGCTCGTGGCGATAATGACAAGAGTATTTACTCTTTTCGATTCCGAAAACGTATTTATTCAGATAATCAGAGGTTCATCGTATTTGATGCTCTTTGTTGCTTGCTTTGCACTCATTCTCATGTCTGTGGTGGTTGGCGTTGTGCGCTTCTATAAGAATATGTACTCAGCAGAGGGGTATCTCACGTTTGCTTTGCCCGTAAAAAATTCTGAGCATATATTCGTAAAGCTTGCAGGCGCTCTTATCTGCGAGGTGATCTGCTGGTTAGTTGTGATATTGGCTGTGATCATATCAATTAAGGGCGACATGATGAAGGAGATAACAGCGGGCATCAGTATGCTTTTTACTGAAATGGGAATCAAAAACGTAGGCTTGTTCATTGCGGAGTATGCTTTTGCGATATTTGTTTCTTTGGCATCCACAATGCTTTTATACTATGCATGCATCACCATAGGTCAGACCGCAAAGAAAAACAGAATACTGCTTGCTGTAGGTGCTTACTTTATTTATTATGCCGCAACGCAGGTGACCACAACTATCGTGACTGTGATATTTATGATGATTAGCTTGACCGGTGCGTTTGACGGTGTAATTCAAATAATAGAAAACAACCCCGCGATAGTACTGCACGTAGTATTGGGGCTCGGTGCTATCGTTAGTATTGGCTTTGGCGCTTTGTGTTGGTTCATCACGCAAAAGATAATGACCAAAAAGCTTAATCTTGAATGATGTAAAAGTGCTTCTGAAAATGGCGTGATATTCTTAACTGAGTATCACGCCAATTTTATTCCTCATAATTTATTGCTTTTCATTTCCACTATTAATTCTTTATTGTATAATGAAAAAGATCTATAGATCACTGCTTGTTTTTTGAAGATCTTCTAACGTCCGATATTGCGATCAAGGTTGTTGCGGCTATCACCAGAACCGATCCGGCTATCACGCTGAGCGAGATCCTTTCGTCAAAAGCTATAAATCCTATCAATATTCCTGTAATGGGCTCCAAAACGCTGAGGATAGAAGTTTTTTCACCTCCAATGATAGCCGCACCCAGCTGGAAAAACGCCACCGCAACCGTAGTTACCAAAAAAGCAAACAAGCCGCACAATAACCAACCGCTCAAGGTTTGAGGTAAAGCAAGAGATCCTGTAAAAATGCATATTAGAAACGATGATATACTGCTGACGATAACAATGTAAAAGCACAGCAAAAGCCCGTTGACGCTGTTGTTTTTGTAATTGGAAAGGAGCACAACGTATATTGCAAACGTAAGACCGGACGCCAGCGCAAGGATGCCTCCTTTAATGTCAAAGGATTCTGACGGGTCGTAGAATAAGCAGATTCCCACAAAACAGAGCATAACGCTCATTATCGTAACAAAAGGCACTTTCTTTTTTACAAATATAATGCTTATGAGTACTACCAACGACGGATATATAAAATGAAAAACAGTAGCAGTGCCCGTTGCAATAAAAGAATACGAGCTGAATAACAATATGGGCGTAAAGCAGCATCCGAATATTGATATCAAACCGATCTTAGGTAAAGTCGCAAGAGGCACCTTTAAGGTGCGATGCTTCAAAAATGTGATTATCGCAAGGCTTGGCAATGCAAGTGCGTTTCTCAAGAATACAAGAGTTACGGCGTTCACACCGTCGGCATATATATGTCTTGCCATCAGTGGCATAGATCCGTAAATGATCGCACTTAAAACAGCAAAAATATATCCCTTTATCAATTTGTTTTTCATATAAATGCAACTTTCCAAATAAAATACGTCGTTAATTATATCACGATTTTCCAAAAAAGTAAATACGGGACTATGATCCCCATAATAAAAACAGCCCGACATGTAAAAGTCGGGCAAAATATTATAATATTCATCAAAGCTTTGCCAAGCTCCAAAGGTCATCCTTGCAAATGCCTGCACGCTGTGCCGCTCTTTCAAGCAATGTGTGCTTGCCCACAAAGCTGTCGGGACTGTGCGCATCAGTACCAAAATGAAATTTGCATCCGCATTCCTTAGCGATTGAAAGCATGTGGATATACGTGGGTGACAAGCCCTCATCATCAAGCGGAACGTCATTTCTGTATACGCACGCATGTACCTCAATGCATTTATCACTCTCGGCAGCCAAAGTATAGCACTCTCTTAACATATCGTCAGACATACTATCAAGTATTTTCTGTTGGTTGGAAGCACAAATGGGGTAGAGGGGATGGCAGATCGCAGTCGGCACACCAAGCTCCAATCTGCAAGCTCGCTTAAAATTGTCGATCATCAAGTCGCGTATCTTTTCGGACGTTGAAAGATCAAAGCTTTTGTAATGGCTGAATTGATTAAAAATATGACTGGGTGCGATCAACACGTATTCAAAATTACGCGCGTTTTGAGCATTTAACACGGGCTCCTCGTCATAAAAAAGCTCAAGCTCACAGCCCAACAATATTTCTACTGGCGAGGTGTCCTTTAACTCATCGATCTCGTTTTTTATTTTTAACGTATGCTCAATACCCATACCTGAATATAAATGATTTGAAATTCCGATTCTTTTTATACCTTCACTATCACAAAACGGCAGAAAAGAGCTTACTACTGTTTTTTCAGGCGCACAAAAGGAAAGATTTGTGTGGAGATGAAGGTCTGCAACGCATAATTTTTCGTGATTCATTTTTATAACCTCAATGTAAATTTGATAGAATTGTATCATAAAACCGTTATAATGTCAATGATCAAGTGTATTTTTACTCAATTACAAATAATAGCGCAAAAAGCTGCACATAACAAAAGCGAGATGGATCCCACCTCGCTTTTACTGTGTACTTTATAGTAAAATATTATTTGTGAAGCCCCTTAGCGCGCAATATCTCCAAAACCTCATCGGGATTATTGCAGGTAATAAGCTCTATGCCGAATTTCAACGCAGTATCAATGCTTTCTTCGTCTTTAATAGATGCAGGCGCCCAAACGCGTATACCGGTGTCTTTGTGAAACTGTTTTATTTCCTCTGCAGTAAGTTCTTTTCCGCAAACACAGGCGCAGTATCCAAAGCTATATAACGGAAGTCTGCTGCCCTCCATATGCATGATCCTTTCAGGGAAGAATAAGTGCTGCTTGTATTTTCCGTTATACTTGGTATAAACGTACTCGTTAAGCTTTTGGCTGAAGCTGTTTATAACACAGCGATCGGCGAAGTTATACTCCTCTACCATTTCCAAGATCTTGTCTGAGGTATAGAAAGCCTTTTCCTCCCACTCACCTACGGGATATTCCTTAAATTCAAGATCCAAGGTCAACGTGGGATGATCCTTTGTAAGCTCAAAAAGCTCACGAAGCGTTGGGATCTGTTCGCCGTTTCCGGCATCAAGTTTTTTTAACTCGTCCAGCGTGTAATCGCACACCTTGCCGGAGCCGTTTGTTGTGCGATCAAGTGTGGCGTCGTGAATCAGGACAAGCTCATTGTCTTTGGTGATTCGTATATCGGTTTCAATTTGGTCAACACCAAGCTCTATCGCTTTCTTAAATGCAAGCATTGTGTTTTCTGGATATTTTGCACAAAATCCCCTGTGTGCCGCAACAAAAATATTTTTTTTACTTTGTGTCCAGTAATTCATAATATAACTCTCCTAAAGTAATGGTTCAACGACCCTTGGAAAATCCAAATAATTATCAATGGTTATGTAGTTGAAATCGGATCGGTATACCGATTCATCATTACCGCCAAGACCGTAGTCGTCACCGATGTAAACGACCTCGTCATGGGAAAGACCGTTTTCTTTGCAGTAGAGGTCGAGCGCAAAGTATTTATTGTAGGGCATTGGCGCCATATCAAAAGAGGACGAGCCGCCAATAAAAACGCAATAATCATTGAACGTATTTACAACGTCATCATAGATCTTTCTTCGCTTTGCACGGTCGGGGTCAAAGGATAACTTATCCTCCTGCTTTGCTTTTGTTCCGAGTATAGGAAACGTTACACAGCCGGAAGGATGAAATTCAACCGTTTCTCCGCTGAAGTCCGTAAATCCGTATTTTTGGCGCAAATAGTTTATTTTTTCGGTTATTTGTATTTTTGCGCAATCGGCTACTATATCCCTTGCAATAACAATACTTTTCGTTTGCGGATCATAAACACCGTATTGCATACCATAATTGCCTATAATGTCAATGGGGAAAGCCTCAAGCTGATTGAAGATCCTCATCACCTGTCCCGCACCCACCATCAGAAGCTTATATTTTTTTGAAAGCTCTGTAAGTATCGCTCTGTGCTCGTGACTCAAGGGTGTTTTATGCTGGGTCAAGGTGCCGTCCAGATCCATTGCAATGACCTTTATATTTCTATACATTTTCCTCATCTCCAAAATGATCGTAATTTGTCCATAGTTATCGGCATTTTAACCTCGTTTGCGATTATTATAGCATATTTGTTTTAAAAAGTCAAACGTTGCGGTATAGATCTGCTTGTTTTGCAGATACTAACATCACAAATTTGTAAATTTAAGGAGATTTATATATGAAAGCAACGGGTATTGTCCGCCGAATTGAGGAATGCGTTATAATAGGGCAAACCACCCCAACCCCGCATAAACACTGAGTTGTTTACTAGTTTGCCCTATTGAACACATTGCAGTTAAAATAGGGTTTTTGTGAATTTTATATAATTTCATTTAATACAATCGCATTACTATTGTTTCAGATGGGTAATGAAAATTTCGATAACTTTTGTTGACTTTGTAAATTTAGTATGATATAATAATAGAAAAACTAAGTGATAGGTTAGGAGATGCACATGGCAGAAAAGGAAAAACAAACAAAGCAGGAAATTATCGAGGAAAATATTTCTACTATAAACTTTTTGAAAAAATTTTTGATGGTTGTTGCAATTTCAGCCATCGTTGCGGTTGTGTCATTGATTCTAGCTTTTGAAACCAATGCCACATTCTTTTGGATGCTGTTTTTTATAGCGCTTTTGTGCGATGGACTTGTTTCCTGGTACTGTGCCAAATTAACTGGTCGCGAAATGGTGAGCCTTGATAAACTTGGACTGGATAGCATGTATGGATGTTTAACTTCTGTAATCTATATACCAATTTACTTTATTATGTTTTGGTATTATACACTGGCTGGTTGGGTGTTCGTACTAATGGCTATAGCTGAAATGAAAAAGGAAAACAGGCAGCTTATGGAAAACAATAAAAAATAAGTTTAGCTGCGTAGATAATGACCCAAAAATAAATATTCTATGGATAAAACTCCTCCGCATTATTGCAGAGGAGTTTTTCTTTTGGACGGTATAATCTCCGTTAGTTTACAAATACTAACATCACAAATTTGTAAATTTAAGGAGATTTATATATGAAAGCAACGGGTATTGTCCGCCGAATTGATGATCTCGGCAGAATCGTTATTCCCAAGGAGATAAGACGAACAATGAGGATAAACGAGGGCATACCTTAAGGATTATTACGATAAGGGCATCACCACCGCGCTTGCAAAAGCAATATGGGATAAAAAACCGGTTATATTGTCCTCGGGGCAGACAAAGGCTTCAACCATAGCGTCCCTGAGTGTGTTCTGATTATATAAACGGAATAATTTCTTTGGCAATTAACTTTTTTTGTTCATTGGTTGGCTCACCAAAAGGATGTCTGCAAATGCCAAAATCAAATCCAAGTTGATTTAGTACTTCCTTTTCAGCTTGCATTACACCAATTTTGCAAAGCACGGTGATGATTTTATTTGCTTCTTTTTGGATTTCCTGTGCTTGGCTAATTTTGCCTTCCTCAAAGAGCGACTTGATCTTCACAAATTTATCTGCCATAAAATTGTAGGTACTACCTATACCGCCGTCTGCTCCCATAGAAAGACCTGCTAAAAACATTTCGTCAAAACCGTTATAAACAATTTTTTCGTGGAAGTTTGATTTACACTGTTCCATTGTAAAGAAATCGTTTGACGTGTATTTAATTCCTAAAAATCTATTATCATTAAGAAATTGTCCCATCTCACTTATACCCATATTTACGCCAGAAAAAGCTGGAAAATGGTAAACTATCATGGGAAGCGCTGCAGCATCAGCAAGGCGGAAATAATAGTTTTTTATTTCATTAAAGGTAAATTTATAATAAAAAGGTGCAACAGAAGATATAGCATCATAACCTGAGTTTTTTGCATGGATGGCAAGTTCGGTTGCTTCAAGCTCATTTATAGAACCGACGTGAGCAATTAAAGTAGCTTCGGGTGCAGTTGATTTCACTACATCCATAATTTGTTTACGCTCGTTAGCAGAAAGCAAAAATGCTTCTGCTGTGGAACCACCCACATAAAAGCCTTTTACGCCTTTGCTTAGGTTAAATCTAACTAATTTCTCTAATTCTTTTTTATTTACACGGTTTTCTTTATCAAAAGGTGTAAGAAGCGCTGTGTAGATTCCCTTATATTTTTCCATTTTAAATACCCTTTCAAAATATAATTATATATCATTTTTGATCTCAGGCAATACTACATCATCCGGATAAAAACTATAACCTCTGATATGCGCCTTACTCGAATCATCTTTAATATAATTAACTACATATATTTCCCCATCATCAAACTGTGTCCAGCCGGTATATCCCAGATCCGGCTCGTAATTGCGGTCATAATCAAGTGGCATTATGCGAACCTTTTGATTTTGTCTTTCGGTTTCCAACAAATCTTGTTTTTTAAGAAAAGCCACAAACACATTATGCATCCAAACAGGTATGTATCTATAGGTAATCATTACAGTATTATCACTTAAAAATCCTGAAGTAGGTCTGTGACCGCAATTTATAGGAGTGTTATAAACAGAAGACCAAGTTTCACCATTATCATAAGATATTACCTTTAGCAGATCATATCCCTTAAAAGAATTTTCTCTGAGGAAAGCAACCAATGTATTGTTATCACACTCTAAAATAGACGCTTCACAAAGGTTGTATCGATCATCTGCTGCAACTGTGATCCTGTCAGACCAGGTTTTTCCCTCATCATTACTGTACCATAGGTGTTGTTCAAGCTTATTGTTTTTAGTATTTCTGCTATGATTAGAAATAATGAGTCTGCCATTTTTTAGTTGTAAAAGCTTATCAGGAACAATTCCGTTAAAAGGCAAAACTACAGGCTCACCCCAATTATTACCTTCTTTGTCTCCGTACCACACATAAGTTACTGCCGTGTTTTCTTTATCAAAGCCTGAAAGCTTATCACATATAATAGCGAGCCTTCCGTCACGCAACTTTGAAATTCTGGCACAGTTGAAATAGTCATCTCTTTTCCCTTTTTCTGTTAAAGACCTTTTTGCAGACCAAGTTCTACCTCGGTCAAGACTTTCGGTTATCATGATCCTTGCATTTTCTCTGTCACAATGATGATTACATTCAGAAAAAACACATATAAGCTTACCGCTATCGGTCTGAACTAA
>SVGF01000044.1 GCA_015056475.1 Clostridiales bacterium | reverse complement strand
GACCTTATGTACGTTATCCATACCCAAATGCACGCAACCCGGTCCGATGGATTCTGAAAGACCGTAGTTTGTATCGTACTTGTGGTGGGGGAATACGCCCATCCATCTCTTGATGAGTGACGGAGGCACGGGCTGAGCACCTATGTGCATCAATCTCCACTGATCAAGCTTGTAATCCTCAAGCTTGATAACACCACGGTCGATAGCGTCAAGTATATCCTGCGCCCACGGCACTAAAAGCCATACGATGGAGCAATTTTCGTCGGACACAGCCTTGAATATCCATTCGGGCTTTGTACCCTTGAGAAGGACTGCCTTTCCGCCTACGAGGAAGCTACCAAACCAATGCATCTTTGCACCCGTATGATAGAGCGGAGGAATACAAAGGAAAACGTCGTCATGAGTTTGCTGATGGTGATTCTGCTCAGTCTTTGCGGCGTGCATAAGGCTTGTGTGGTCATGCAATATCGCCTTGGGGAAGCCCGTTGTACCCGATGAGAAATAAATTGCGGCATAATCGTCATCCGTGATCGATATCTTAGGATCCTTTGATGAACAGTAAGCGATCATATTGTCGTAGCTGTCAGCAAAAATGGGGCACTCCTCACCTACGTAGAAAAGATTCTTGACCTTATTTATCCTGTCGCATATCTCCTCTACTCTGCCTATGAACTCAGGTCCGAATATGAGGATGGAGCAATCTGCCTTTTCAAGACAGTATTTGATCTCATCCGCTGTGTATCTGTAATTCATTGGGACGGCAATAGCACCCGCCTTGAGAATACCAAAATAAACGGGCAGCCACTCCAATGAGTTCATAAGAAGAATTGCAACCTTGTCACCCTTCTGGCAACCTCTCGTCAAAAGAAGGTTTGCAAATCTGTTTGCTTTTTTGTCAAAATCAGCCCACGTGATCTCTCGTCTGAAAGGCTCGCCTGCCTGGGGCTGAATAAGCGCGTAATCCTTCCAAGTAATTCTGCTTTTGGGTTCAAATTCGGGATTGATCTCCACAAGAGCAGTTTCGTCTGCATATAATTCTGCATTTCTAACTAAAATTTCTGTAATTGGCATATTTTCCTCCGTTGCCACATGGTAATGTTATTCATCATCCGCAGAAAGAAAACACCCTCTGCAAATGAATAAAATTTTGCAGAGGGCGATAAATAACTACCGTGTTACCACCTCTATTGCAGGGTACTCCTGCCACTTTCGGCACATCTCAATGCCTTAGCGCTATAACGGGCGTCCCGTCGCATTCTACACACGTTTGACCGCTTCGATGCACTGCTACCGAGGTGTATTCATTGCGCTAAACACATCGGCTTGCACCATCCGCCGACTCTCTGAAGAATTACCGCGCAACTACTTGTCATCAGTCACTGCATTTAATAAATATTACTATGTAATTATACCATACCGCTACCCGTTTGTCAACAATTATTTGCGGAAATCAAGCAAAATCCAGCAATTTTTATAATTGTAAAATTATGGAAAACGAACTGATATTTATTCTTATAAAACGTCATTTCTGACTATATCTTCCAGACTCTCGCGCTTTACCGCAACATAGCTTGTACCGTTTGAAAGCATAACTACGGGCGGACGTGTGAGTCTGTTATAATTTGAAGACATTGAATAGTTGTATGCGCCCGTGGTTGCAACAGCGATGACGTCACCCCTTTTTATACCATCGGGAAGCATAATATTTTCTTGGATTATATCGCCGCTTTCACAGCATCTGCCTACAAGACTGCACTCAAAATTGCACTCGTCAAGTGCTCTGCCTGCGTGGATGACCGTATACTTTGAGCCGTAAAGCGCATAACGGGGGTTGTCCGCCATTGAGCCGTCGATCGAAACGTAATTCTTGTAGCCCGTGATCTTTTTTACTGTGCCCGCGGTGTAAACAGTCATGCCGGCGTCCGCAACTATACTTCTGCCCGGCTCCATGCATATCAAAGGAAGCTTTATTCCAAGTTCCAAAGCCTTTGCCTTTACAAAATTCGCCGTGATGCGGATGCTTTCGGCAATATCAATATAAGGATCGCTTTGAACGTATCTTACGCCAAAGCCACCGCCCATATCGAATATCTCAGTTTCATATCCGTATTCATCCTTCATCTGCTTGAAGAAGCTGAGCATAATTTCGGCAGATCTCATATAAACATCTGCATCAAACACCTGCGAGCCAACATGGCAATGGAAGCCCTCGAGCTTAATCCCCTTGAGCGTGAGCGCGTAAGCGGCAATGGACTTTGCTTGTCCCGTTTCGATGGCAGAGCCAAATTTGGAATCGACCTTGCCTGTTGCTACTGCCGCATAAGTATGCGGATCGATACCGGGAGTTAACCTCAAAAGCACACCTTGACGAACACCCTTAGAAAGTGCGATTTCGTTTATGGCGTCAAGCTCCTCAACGTTATCAACAACAAAATGCCCTACACCCTTATCAATTCCGTATGCGATGTCAGCATCGGTCTTGTTATTGCTGTGAAAGAATATATTTTTTGCATCAATTCCCGCAAGGAGCGCAGTATAAAGCTCGCCCGACGAAACAACGTCCGTGCCAAAGCCTTCCTCACTTACAATTGAATACATTTTGGCAAACGATGCCGCCTTGCTCGCATAGAGCGGCAAAGCGTTTTCGCCAAAGCATTCGCGCAAGGTATTTGTATACACTCTGCAATTGCTGCGAATGCGAGCTTCATCCATAAGGTAGAGAGGCGTGGAATACTCCTTTGCAAGGATGACAACGTCCTGCCCTGCAAAAGTGAGATGCCCCTGCTCATTTACGGATATATTTTCACAAAGTGAATTATAATTCATGGTTTTAAGCCTTTACAAACTCAGAATAGATAGCCTTGAGAGCCTTTTCGTAATTTTCTTCGTCAATACCGATGATAATGTTAAGCTCACTTGAGCCCTGGTCGATCATGCGGATATTTACGTGAGCGTTGGCAAGAGCTGTGAACACTCTCATAGCTGTACCTTCTGTTCTTATCATACCTCTACCAACGACTGCGATAAGCGCAAGATTTTCAAAGAGAGTGATGGAATCGGGATCTACCGCCTTAACAAGCTCAGCTGTGATGTTGCCCTTTATCTCTCTGATATCCTTTGAGCTTACAACAACGGACATTGTGTCGATACCTGAAGGAAGATGCTCAAAGCAAATGCCGTGATTCTCGATAACCTCAAGCACCTTTCTGCCAAAGCCAACCTCGGAGTTCATCATATCCTTTTCTACGAATATAGCCGTGAAGCCCTTTCTGCCTGCAACACCTGTAATTACAGTATCGTTTACGGAGGATGACTTTGATACGATCATTGTACCCTTATCCTCGGGACGATTTGTGTTTCTGATATTTATCGGGATGCCTGCCTTTCTTGCAGGATAGATAGCATCCTCGTGGAATACTGAAGCACCCATGTAGGAAAGCTCTCTGAGCTCTGTGTATGTGATCTCGTCGATGGGCTTGGGATTTTCAACGATCTTGGGGTCTGCCATGAGCATACCTGAAACGTCAGTCCAGTTTTCATAGATTGCGGCATTAACTGCTCTTGCTACAACTGAGCCTGTAATGTCGGAGCCACCTCTTGAGAACGTCTTGATTGTGCCGTTGGGCATTGAGCCATAGAAGCCGGGGATAACTGCATACTCGTGGAGAGAAAGGATGTCACCGAGCACCTTATTTGTCTTCTCTGAGTCAAACTTACCGTCTTCAAAGAAGAACACACCGTCAGCGGCATCTATAAAGGGAAAGCCCAAATATTCAGCGAGTATCTTTGAGTTGAGATATTCACCGCGGCTTGCAACGTAGTCACTACCAACGTGGTTAAGAATAGCAAACTTGATCTTCTCAAATTCGTCATCAAGGGACATATCAAGCTCAAGATCGGAAATTATCTGATTGTAACGCTGAACGATCTTGTCAAACATTTCGTCAATGCTCTTTTTCTCGCTTGAAAGACGGAAGCACTGAAGAAGCATATCCGTAACCTTTATATCGGAAGAAAATCTCTTGCCGGGCGCAGATGCAACCACGTATCTGCGGTTTTCCTCTGCTTTTACAATTTCTGCAACCTTTTTGAACTGATTAGCGTCGGCAAGTGAGCTTCCGCCAAATTTTAATACCTTTAACATAATTTATATCTCCTGAATCTTTATTATCAAAGCATATGAGCAAGCATATATTCTCTGCTCACATTTATTGTATCAGCAGGTGCAACGTCAAATACCGTTTTGCAGCCCTTATCTCCTCTGCTGTTCATCTTATAAACAGCCCTTGCATACGCAACCAAAACACTTGCGGTAAATTCCGGATTTGAATCAAGCTTGAGCTTATATTCGATAGTATGCTTATTATCAAGATCCTTGCCTGTTGCGCCGCATCTTATTACCACGCCGCCGTGGGGGATCCCCGCATGATCACGCATGAGTTCTTCCTTTGTGATGAAATGCACCGTAGTGTCGTAATCCGCAAAATAGTTTGGCATGGTAACTATCTCGTGCTCAATTTTTGCCTTATCAGCACCCTCCTTTGCAACCACGTAGCAAACTCTGGTATGCTTTTCTCTTGTGGTAAGCTCGGGATTTTCCATATTGCGTACTCTTTCAAGCGCTTCCTCTACGGGCACTGTGTACTGTCTTGCATCCTCAACACCTTCGATGCGCCTTATAGCATCGGAATGACCTTGACTTACACCCGTACCCCAGAATGTGTAATCATTGCCATTGGGGAGTATTGCAGTTGCATAAAGTCTGTTGAGCGAGAACATTCCCGGATCCCAACCGACGGATATCATAGCAACCTTGCCACCCTTTTGGGCACTTATATCAACGTTTGCAAAATGCTCGGGTATTTTTGCATGAGTATCAAAGCTGTCGATAACGTTAAAATGCTCAGCAAGCATGGGGGTCATTTTTGGGAGATCTGTAGCGCTTCCGCCGCATATCACCAAAACGTCAATGTCGTTCTTATAATTCAAAACGTCGTCAGCCTTGTAAACCGGAGTGTCGCAAAACACTGTCTTTACTGTTGATGGCTCTCTGCGAGTGAAAATGCCAAAAAGCTCCATATCGGGATTTTGCTTTACCGCACACTCAACTCCCTTACCAAGGTTGCCGTAGCCGTATATACCAATTTTCATATTTGATTACCTCTCTTATTTGAGCATTGACTGCATATCGTATGCGCCTGCGGGCTTGCCGGAAATAAAATCAGCCGCGGCAAGTGCGCCCTCTGCAAACAGTGCTCTGTCGTGCGCCTCGTGCTTGATGGTGATGGTTTCGTTATCCGTACCGATGATGATCTCGTGCTCACCAACGATATTGCCCATTCGTATTGCATGGATACCTATCTCCTCGCGCTCGCGCTTGGACTGACCATGACGTCCGAAAACGTATTTTGCAGTTTCTCTTACAGTTTTGATAGCATTTGCAAGCATAAGCGCTGTGCCGCTGGGGGCATCAAGCTTACGGTTGTGATGCTTTTCTATTATTTCTATGTCAGCATCGGGCATTGCGGCTGCCGCAGTCTTTGCCAACTCTGCCAAAACCGCCACACCTACCGACATGTTTGCCGATCTGAATATTGCAACCTTTTTACTGTATTCATCGATTATATCAAGCTCCTCGGGAGTGTGACCCGTGGTAGCAAGCACAACGGGAATGCATCTTTTTGCCGCATATTCCAAAAGCTTGGGTGCACCCGTGTGGTTCGAAAAATCTATGATGCAATCTGCATCGGCAGTTACGTCATTTATTTCTGTATAACAATCGTAGCCCTCAACATTCATGGGTAGAATATCCACACAAGCAACTATTTGGGCATTTCTGTATCCGTTTTCTGCAAGCGTTCTTATGGCTTTGCCCATTCTGCCGCCCGCACCGTTAAGTATTACCTTCATGCTTTATCTCCGTTATACGTTAATGCCGTTTTTTCTCATAAGGTCAAGGAGCATTGCTTCGTTCTTTTCATCCATGGGAGCGAGAGGAAGTCTGAGAGTATTCTCGCAGAAGCCCATAGCCGCCATAGCCGCCTTAACGGGAATGGGGTTAACCTCACAGAAAAGTGCGTTTACGAGGGGCAAAAGATCAAGCTGGAGCTTTCTTGAGCCTGCAACGTCACCGTTAAAGAACTTGTCGCAGATTGCAACTGTTTCTTCGGGCATAACGTTTGAAAGAACGGAAATAACACCCTTACCACCGAGTGAAAGTATCGGAACGATCTGATCGTCGTTACCGGAATAGATATCAAGCTTATCACCAACCAAAGCTGCAAGCTCCGCGATCTGTGAAATGTTACCGCAAGCTTCCTTTATGGCTACGATGTTGGGATGGTCTGCCAATGCAAGTGCTGTTGCGGGCTGAATATTACAGCCTGTTCTTGAAGGCACGTTGTAAAGAATAACGGGCTTTGTGCTTGCATCTGCAATAGCTGTGAATGACTGAATAAGACCCTTTTGCGTAGCCTTGTTGTAGTAGGGAGTAACAACGAGCATTGCATCTGCGCCAACCTCGCAAGCATACTTTGTCAACTCTACAGCATATACGGTATCGTTTGAGCCTGTGCCTGCAATTACGGGAATTCTGCCGTTTACTCTTTCAACTGCAAACTTGATAGCTTCCTTATGCTCATCATCTGTAAGTGTGGAGCTTTCGCCCGTTGTACCGCAGATAACGATGGCATTGATGCCCTTTTCTATCTGCCAATCAATAAGCTTACCCAATTTATCGTAATCTACGTTATTATTCTCATCAAAGGGGGTTATAATGGCTGTTGCCGCACCTGTAAAAACTGTTTTTTTCATATAATTTATTAATCCTTTCGTAATGGCTAAAGCGCCGTAATCATCTGTTTTATGATAAAAGGCAGCCAAACACAAAATGCGCCGACTGCCACCGTAATCAATACAAACGCTTGCCAATGAAAATGCCATGCATCATCCACCGACAAACTCCGTAATATACAGGATAGCTCTCCGCAATTTGCGACAACAAAACACATCTTATTATGCTTTGCCAGACCAGCCTTACGCCTCGACCGTCTTCGGCATTTTGCACCTTTCATATCGCAAACGCCTGCGAAAGCGTGTTAAAACTGCGGACATTACTATTTGCACAATGCGCCTCTACCACGGTGAAAATTATACCATAATATCATACTTTTGTCAATAGGAAGATGGAGAATTAATTGTAAAAATGCATAAATTTTGTGTTTTTTGCACATTGCATCGATTATAGTTCAACCCGAGGTTGAGCCAAGTTGAATTTGCGCAAGAATTCCATTTACAGTTGCTTGACAGTAATTAACTTCGGGCATATAATATACACATCAAGTTAATTTGGAGGCAAAATATGAGCACACCTATCCAAACCTCAATAGACTTAAACACAGTTGCTACGTGCATAATAAAGCACAGGCATTTGTTAGCAAAAACTCAATCAGAGCTTGCAGAAGCCTTAAACGTCAGCTTTCAAGCAGTAAGCAAATGGGAGCGCGGAGCTTGCCTGCCCGATCTGCAAAAGTTGATCAAGATGGCGGATATGTTTAATATATCGCTCGACGAATTTTTTAACAGAAGGATATCAGACGACAATAAATACGATCACGGAATTGATAACACAGCACTCAATACCGCAAAGTATCTGATTGAATGCAGATGTAATCTTGCAGACTTGAATGATTTGTTAAAGCATTTGAGCAATGCTCAGCTTTTAAGGCTTGGGTGCTTTGCTTTACAGAATCATTATAAAATATGTGAGCTTGAAATTATTACAAATGAATTTGATTCTCAAAGCACGTGTGATTTTGTTATTTCAGCAATACAAAACCGATATCCCGCTGAGGATATACTGCCGTTAACAAAAGAGTTGTCGTCAAATCAGCTGTGTGACGTTATAAACGCATTTACACAATACAGACACAGCACAAGCGGTATCGAAAGCATAATAACTCAGCTTAATGAAGCACAAATAAACGACGTGATCCGCTCAGCACTTGACAACGGCTGTAAGCTAAGTGAGATCGGTGCACTGATCAATATAATAACTTCAAATAAGGAGATATAAAATGAAAACTGTTATCGGAATAGCAGGCGGCACGGCAAGCGGAAAATCAACACTGTGCGACATGATTTTTAATGAATTGGGAGAAAACATCACACAAGTGATACATATGGACAGTTTCTTTTTACCGGAAGAAATGCGTCCGCACGTAGCATCGCACACAAATGGCAGATTATATATTGATGACAACTGCCCCGAAACGATAGATTGGGATAAATTTCACAACGCGCTGAATGATGCGATAAAATCAGACAAGCCCGTTGTAATAGTTGAGGGGCTTTTGGTTTTGTGGGATGAATATACAAAGAAAAAGCTGGATATTAAAATATTTGTGGATTGTCCGTCGGATGAAAGGCTGATACGAAGAATAAAACGCAACGCCCAATGGGGACAGAGCTTTGAAAAAGTAACTGACGTATATCTCAATATGGTGAGATTCAGGCACGAGCAATTCGTTGAGCCTACAAAATGGGTAGCGGACGTAATAGTGAACGGCTCGGGAGATAATAAGCTCCTCATAACAAAAACGTTAGTAAATACTATAAAAGACCAACGCGGTGCTTAACAGAATAAGCACCGCGTTTTTTCTATACGATCAAAATAAACTTACTTTTTCCACGTTCTTACGTAGAAAAGCACGAGCATCGGGAAAAGCTCAAGTCTGCCCGCAAGCATATCAAATATCAAAACAAGCTTTGACGGAATACTCCAGAAAGCAAAGTTTTGAGTTGGTCCTACAGCCTCAAGCCCCGGACCGATATTGTTGAGTGTTGCAGCAACTGCTGTAAAATTGGTAGTAAGGCTGTGACCCTCCCACGATATCAATAAGACCGAACCTATAAATATCACCACAAAGCAGGCAATATAAACCATTACCGCTCTTACCGTAGCATCCTCAACGGAACGGGAATCCATAGAAACTTTCTTGACTTGTCTGGGGTGTATAAACGTTCTGAGTTCATTTATCACACCCTTAATAAGTATCACAACTCTCGACACCTTGACACCGCCGCCCGTTGAGCCTGCGCAAGCACCTATAAACATGGATAAAACAAGTATTCCCTTTGCAAGCGACGGCCACAGATCAAAATCAACAGTCGCATATCCCGTCGTTGATATTATGGATGCCAACGAAAACGCCGCATGGCGCAAAGCTTCGCCAAGCGAATCAAATGAGCTATATACGTTAAGCGTTATAAGCCCAACAGAAGCAAACACTATAAACAGGAATGTCCTTACCTCGCAATTAAACGCATCCTTTATCTTAAGGCTCAGAATAAGAAAGTAGGAAGTAAAGTTTATTGAGAACAAAAGCATGAACACGGTGACTGCAATCTGTATTGCAGGAGAATAGCTAGCCATGCTGTCATTTTTTACTCCGAAGCCGCCCGTGCCCGCCGTACCGAATGAGGCACATATTGCATCATACAATGGCATTTTGAGTATCAGCAATACCACAAGCTCAGTAACCGTCAGCGCAAAATAGATAGCATACAATATAAGTGCAGTAGTCCTTACTCTCGGCACAAGCTTGCTTACCGAAGGACCGGGGCTCTCTGCTTTCATTAAGTGCATATTTTGACCACCGCTGAGGGGCAAAAACACCATCAGAAATACCAAAACACCCATGCCGCCTATCCAATGCGTGAAGCATCTCCACATATTTATGGAGTATGGCAGGTCTTCAACCGCAGGAAAAATACTCGCGCCCGTTGTGGTAAAGCCCGAAACCGTTTCAAAAAGCGCATCAATGAATGAAGTTGTAACGCCGGACATCAAAAATGGCAAGCAACCAAAAATACTCATCACTATCCAACTGAGGGCAACTATTACAAAACCTTCCCTTGAATAGAGAGTGGTATCCTTTGGTTTTTTAAAAGTCAATAGTCTGCCCAAAACAAGACAGATCGCTATGCATATCAAAAACGACCATACAGCACTTTCTTTATAGACTATGGCTGTAATTAACGGAATACAAAAGAACACCGCCTCAAATATGAGTATCCAGCCGAGAGTCTGTCTTATCATTTTATAATTCATAATGATTCTCCGTTATGCAAGCACGTCGCTGATATCGTGAAGCGCAAGTATTTTTGATACTATTACTACGGAATCCCCGGCACAAATAACATCCTGACCGCGAGGGATTATTACCTTTTTGTTTCTGATGATTGCGGCGATCAGCACGTCATTCTTGAATTTGAGTTCCATAAGAGGCTTGCCCAGCACGGGAGAATTTTCCTTGACCAAAAACTCTGCCGCCTCAACCTTACCCTTTATGACGTTGTAAAGTGTTTCAACGTTGCTGCCCATTGAGTTTTTCATGGAACGAACGTATCTCAAAATTACGTCCGCAGTAATGCTCTTGGGATTGATTATGGTGTCGAGCTCAAGCTTGCTTATGACAGCGTCAAAATCAATTCTGTTTATCTTTGTTATTATCTTGCAATCTTCATTTATGCTCTTTGCATAGAGTGATAAAAAGATATTTTCCTCGTCGATATTTTCAAGGCATACGAACGATTCAGTATTAGCAAGACCCTCCTCAAGAAGAACCTGCTTGTCTGACGGATGACCGCAAATAACGGTAACGTCACTCCACCTTTCGCTGAGCTCGTTGCATCTTTTGATATCCTTATCAATGAGCGTGATATTAATGCCGTATTTCAAGAGTATATCGCACAGGTACTGGCTTATCTCATCACCGCCGAGAATAATAGCATCTCTTACGGAATTTGCCTTGTACTGTATCTTTTTGAAAAACTCATTTGCATTCTTGTGCGATGCAATGATGGATATTACGTCCTTTTCTGCAAAAACAAAATCACCGTTGGGGATGTATGCTTCGTTGTTACGTTCAACAGTACAAACAAGAACGTCGCACTTAAGGCTCATTGCCATTGATTTTACAGACATTCCCACTATGGGGCTTTCGTCAGGCAAACGGAATTTTACAAGCTCTACCTTGCCGTTTGCAAAAGTATCTATCTTGATTGCAGACGGGAATCTCAAAACTCTCGCGATCTCGGACGCAGCGGCATACTCGGTATTGATGACCATTGCAAGACCAAGCTCATCCATAAAATATTCAGATTCATTGCTGTACTGCGGATTTTTGATTCTCGCAATAGTGCGGCAGTCACCTGCTTTTTTTGCAATAAGACAGCAAAGAAGATTCAGCTCGTCAGAGCCTGTTACCGCAATAAGCAGATCTGCATCCTCGATACCTGCTTCCTTTTGAACGGAATGCATGGCACCGTTACCGATTATGCCCATAACGTCCGTCATCTCGGTTAAAGTCTTGACCTTTGCGGCGTCGGTATCGATCACGGTTATGTTGTTGTCTTCTTCGTTAAGTTCTTCGGCAAGAGTTCTTCCTACCTTGCCACAGCCTATAATTATGATATTCATAACTGCTCCACATAATAATATTCATTTAATTATATCACAGAATTTTATTTTGTCAAGTGAATTGAATAATACTGGACTTTTTGCGGTAAAAATGCTATAATATCTATAATACCACTAAGGACGGTGCATTATGAAAAACGGATATGAAATGAAGATAGAAGGAATAAAAGGCGGTCACGTTCAAGGCATTGCGACGGATAAAAGCAGGGAGCATTTATACTTTTCTTTTACTACTTGCCTTGTAAAAACCGATATGGAGGGCAATATAATAGGCTCTGTGACAGGGCTTGCCGGACATCTGGGATGCATTGCATACCATGAGGAGGACGGCAAGGTTTACGGCTCACTCGAATACAAGCACGATGCTATTGGTAAAGGCATCCTCAAAGGGCGCAACGAGGACGTTGAGGACGGTTTTTACATAGCTGTTTTTGACGTTGACAAGATAAACAGGCTTAACATGGATGCACAAACGGACGGCGTTATGAAGGCGGTATTCTTAAAGGAAGTGCTTGACGATTACTCCGCCCCTAACCATAAATTCGGTTGCAGCGGTATTGACGGCATTACCTTTGCTCCACTTGCAGGCAGTAACGACAGCACAAAATATCTCTACGTTGCTTATGGAATATATTCTGATATATCAAGGGATGATAATGACGATCAGGTCATATTGAGATACGATATTTCGGATTGGGACAAATACTTATTCCCGCTTGATCAGCGTTCAATGCACAGGCACGGCCCTGCCTCCCCCGACTCAAAATATTTCTTATTTACCGGCAACACAAATTACGGTGTGCAGAATCTTGAATATGATGAATTCTCAAACACGATCATTACGGCAGTATATCGCGGCAAAAAGGAGAAATACCCCAATTATCCCATGTTTTTTGTTGATATGAGCAAGGATGCATATTTTGATGAAGAAGGAAAAGAAAGATTATCGCTTGCACAAATCGGCATCTGCCACGAGGCTACGGGAATATACGGCTCTGACTTTGGGTTGGGCGCTACAGGTGTGATATCGTTGGGCGACGGAGAATTTTTGTTCTCAAACTCGTATTCCAACGAAGCCGGTAATTGCAGCAGAGTTGAGCTTTACACGTTTGATAAGGATGCGGGCAAATTCAACAGAAAATAATCTTTTTGTATATTTAGCCCACGCTTGAATACACAAACACGTTGACAATTATTACGGATCTGTGTATAATTATACAGTAATAAACTAATTTGGAGGAATTATGGCAATTCAACTGCTAAGTCACGACGACGTCAGATCTTTTTACAGTACGCAAAACCAATTAAAGGACCACATATACAAAAGATCGCAGAACTATTTTGACTCAGCTAAAAAAACACGTGCTTCAATATACGTAAAAGAACAGCTTGAAAGCTACAACAAGGCTATGAAGGACGTATTTTTGCAAAGGCTGGGAGGTATTCCCTATGATGACGAGCCCTTGAACGCAAGGATAACCTCGGTAAAAGAATTTGATGATCACAGAATGGAGAACGTGATATTCACATCACGAAAGGATACGTACGTTACGGGTACGATGTATATCCCCCATGGCTTGAACGAGCCTTCAGCCGCTGTGCTTTTGCTTTGCGGTCATGCTGATGAGGGCAGATGGTTTAGCGAATATCAGATCGTCGCTCATATGCTCATAAAGGCAGGCTTGATAGTGTTTGCGATGGATCCCGTTGGTCAGGGTGAAAGAGTAAGCTATTACGATAACGAGAAGAACGAGTATATTATTCCACCCTGCGTTGAGGATCACGACGTTATGGGTATTCCCGCAACAGCTACGGGAAGGTATCTTGCGTCCTATTTCCTTTGTGACGAGATGCGCGCTATTGACTATATGCTCACACGCCCCGAGATCGACCCCAAGAGGATAGGCGTTACGGGCAATTCCGGTGGCGGCACACAGACCATGGCTACAATGGCGGCTGATGACAGGATCGCCGCAGCAGCTCCCGCAACGTTTGTTACAAACAGAGAATGCTATTTGTATACCGGACAGCCGCAGGACTCCGAGCAGATATGGTACGGTTGCACGGAATTTGGTTACGATCACATCAATCCCATAATGAATATTGCGCCAAAGCCCTTGGCTATTCTTGCGGTAAATTACGACTTTTTTGCAATAGAAGGCACGCTTGAAACTTATGCCGAAGCTCAAAGATTTTACGATATGTACGGCAAAAAGGAAAACATTTGCCTTTACAGGGATAATTACACACACTCTTACACACCGTATCTTGCGGCAAGAGCAGCCGAATTCTTTGCAAAGCATCTTTTGAATAAGGATATATCACTTGAACCCGATAATTACGAGCAAAAGCCTGCAAGCACATACTTTAACACCAAGAGCGGCAGAGTTCGTGGCGAAATAGATGGTGCAAGATTCCTTTATGATGACGTAAACGACCTTGCAGATGCGCTTTACAAAAAAAGGCACTCATTGAATGATGAGGAGCGACTTTCACGAGCTAGAGAATGGCTCATAGAAAAAGTAAACGCACACAGAACTCCGTATGATTTCTTTGTAAGAAGATTAAAGCCATCGGATGACGGCGAGCTTATTACTCAGCCTATCTTGTGGCACTCACAAAAGGATATCTTTAATTTTGCATTCCTGATAAGACAGAAAAAGCTTGCAAATAAAAAGCTACCCGTTTGGCTTGCAGTTTGGGAAAACGGTACAAAGGAGATACAAGATAACGAAGCTCTCATCCGTCAAAAGTGCAGCGAGGGCTATGAGGTTGCCGTGCTTGACGTTACGGGTGTTGGATATATTGAAGCTGCTCAGATAAACGACGGCAACATAAAAGCTCAGTACAAAACAATGTATAAGCTTTGCTGTGACTTGATGTTTATTGATGACAGCCTTGTCGCATTGCGTAGCTGGGACGTTTTGAGGGCAATAGAAATGCTGAAATCGGAATACGGCGTGGAAGACAGTAATATAACGCTCAGTTGCAAGGGTGATTACGGCGTTTACGGGGTGATTGCAGGATTTATCAATCAAAACGTAAAAATAGAATACGATAACATTCTTGAAAGCGTACAAGAAAGCAAAATTAAACCGTGGGGATTAAAGTATAACGATGATCTGCCAGTTATTATGCCGGGAATGTTGGAGTACTTTGATTACTGCGAGCTAAAAAGATAACAGTAAACACAGATGAGGCTTTGGAGCAAATGCTCCAAAGCCTCATCCGCTTAGAAGGAGTGTAGTTAACTATGATGAAAACTATTATCGCGAGTGTATTATTCACTAATTAATCCGGCTCGATAATGCCATATTTTCCGTCTTTTCTCTTATATATAACGTTTATTTCGAACGTAGATCCGTTCATAAAAACGTAGAAATCGCGGTCAGTAAGCTCCATCTGGAGGATGGCTTCATCCACCAGCATAGGCTTTTTAGTATAGGTCTTGTGTTTAATAATATCGGATCCGATATCCTCGACCTCGTCATACTCGTCCGAAACAGGGAAATTTTCAAAATCCGCGCCACGGAATTTATTTTTATAACGGCTCTTTTGCTTTACTATCTGACGTTCCATCTTGTCAAGCGCAGTATTAGCCGCATTATATGCATCATTACTTGATTCTTCTACTCTGAATACGAATCCGCCGTAAGGTATTGTCACCTCTGCTTTGTAATAATTGTGCTCATATTTGATTACGAGCTCAACGTCCGCTGATCCGTTAAAATATCTGTCAAGCTTGGAATATTTCTTTTCTGTGATCTTTTCAAGGTCCTTATAATTATCTACTGCCTTAAAACCTTTTGTAATAAGTGTTAAATTCATAATGTTTCTCCCTTCAAATTCGTGATGCCGCGTTTAAGTTAAGGAAAACATATCATATCACCCCTCTTTTATCTCTTGTGATAACATTATAACACATTTGTGCTTATTTGTCAATAGGTATTTTTGATTATTTTTCATAAATTAGATATTTTTCATTTTATTTTAACATTTTTCGTTAAATTAATGTTAATTTTTATGTTAATAACATATTTAACATTATTATTTTACATTATAAGCATAATTTCGGCGTGATAAAAATTGAATTTGATAAACATTTTATAATATATTATGAAAATTCAGATATCAGGTAAAATTTCAGCTGCACAAAAAGAAAATAAAAGGTGTAACCGTTCATAATTATTGACAACAAGCGTAAATAGTGCTATAATTATACAGTAAGAATATTTTTTACAAAAGGAGTACAAAAAAATGTTAGCATTATTGATCATTGGATTGATCGCAATAGTAATAGGAATAGTAGTGAGCAATTCACTCAAGAGAACGCGCAATGCATCTGCAAGCCCCACGATCCTGGCTTGCTCCGTAATTCTCGGCGTAGTTTTGATCGTGCTCAGCTGTGTAAGAACTGTACCTACGGGTCACACGGGTATAGTTACAACATTCGGTAAGGTTGAAGATACGACCTACGAAGCAGGTGTGCACGTTGTTATGCCTTGGAAGACAGTTATAAACATGGACAACAGAAACCAAAAGGCGTCCCTTGACCTTTTGTGCTTCTCCTCCGACATTCAGGAGGTAACCGTTGTTTACACTCTCAACTATCAGATTGAAAAATCAAACGCTCAAACGATTTACAGGACTATCGGTACTGATTATTACAGAACGGTTGTATTGCCCAGAGTTGAGGAAGCCGTTAAGAGCGTTATGGCAAAATACACGGCAGAAACTCTTTTGAGCACACGTGCCGAGCTTTCAAACCAGATAAAATCTATACTTATCGACAAACTTGCAACGTACAATATTGAGGTTATTGATACTTCGTTGGAAAACCTCGACTTCTCCGACGCATTCACCGAAGCCGTAGAAGCAAAGCAGGTTGCGGAGCAAAAGAGCAAGCAGGCTGAGATCGAACAAGCACAGGCACTTATGG
>SVGF01000043.1 GCA_015056475.1 Clostridiales bacterium | reverse complement strand
CATGTTTGCCTCCGTAAAAATGTTTGTGTGGTAACTACATTTTACACCATAGACGGCATGAAGTCTATACCTTTTTAAAATATTTTTTCGATTTATTAGAGTGTTGCACTTCGTATTATAACATACCGCTCTCCCCTTGGGAGAGCTGGCGCAAAGCGCCTGAGAGGGCGAGAAAAGCCTTCTCCGGTGGGAGAACAAGGTCGCAAGCGACGAAAAAAGCCTTCTCCAGCGGGAGAAGGGGGACCGATTTATCGGTGGATGAGGTGTAAATAATACGTCCTCGGCTGTCCCGCTGGCTGCTACGTGTTTCACCGCAAATATCCATAAAAACGCACCACACCATAGCCTCCCCTGTGCAAGGGGAGGTGGATTCGCCTAAGGGCGAAGACGGAAGGGTTGTGAATCATATAATACGATCTTATTAACTTATATTACAATCCATTTTTTGCCTTCTCCACCCTTTCCTGTTAGCGAGAACTAACCGGAAAACAATGCGAATCTAACACGAACCAAACAGAAAATCAGAGGAAATTAATTTCCCCTGCTTTCGCATTTTTCGATATTTTTTCATCATTCGGTGTCCCAAAGGGGTACCCATAAGCAAAGAGCCCCAATGGACACTCCACAGCACCCTCTTATTCTGTTATCCCTTGCTTGCCTTCACCGCTTCAAGCTCACCCAACGCCACGTCGTAAGCCACAAACTGCGTTGACATATCGCAGTTAAACTCCACTCTCTGCCCCTTAATGGTGTATAACGTTGACATAATGTACTTCAAAAGGTGTGGATTCCTCACAAGCAGCGGCCCAATAAGTGACGTTGCATATACGTTCTTGTGGATAAATCCCTCGGTTGACACCTTGTTGTCATTACCAAGCCCCATTTCCACGTTGAATAGGGGTGAGGTAACCCCACTCAGCTTTGAGCACTTGTTAACAAAGCCTATCACCTTGCTGTCAAACCCGCTCATCGTGAATATGCAGTCCCCAAGGAATCTCTTTTTGAGTGTGCGCTCAACCTTGTACGTGAATATCCCGAGCCCGTCAACCGTATTTCCGTCCGTTGAAATGCTTTCTCCAAACAATTCCAACGCATTTCCGGTAAGAAGCATCACTTTTCCTGCTTCAATATAGGCCAAAAGCTCCTTTTTATACGGTTTTAAGCACTCTAGCGCCTTTAACGATGCAGATTCCGTACCACAGCTCATGTAAACAAGGTCAATTCCGTCAAGCTGAATCATCTCTCCTGCGGCTACGTTTATCACGGCAACCTCGGCACCGCACTCAACAAGGCGTCGCTCAAGCATCATAATATTGCCCCTCTCACCGTAAAGATTCATCAATTCGGGGTATAAATTTAATATCTTGATATTCATTATGCCTTACCTCCGTTGAGTCTTGTGAGTATTTTGTCCTTATCAGAGAAGCACGTAATAGCGTAGAATTCTGCGTCGCCATCAACATTACAAACTACATCAAGTGCCTTTGTAATATCGGGCTCAACCGTAATTTTGCTGTTGTCAATGCCTGTAAATTCAAATCTTACAGCAAGATCGTACGCATATTTTCCGCACAGAACTATATTAGTTACCTTATCGCAATTAAGTCTGTCAAAATCAATATCAAAAAGCCAGCTCGTTTCGCCTGTGTAATACTTTCTGCTTATCGCATCAACAAGCACCATAACTATGCAATCATTGTTGCGCCTTACAACGTAATCAATGGACTGATTGTACGAAACTGAATTCTCGTGCTTTGACGTCAAAAGCAATCCCTTGTGGTTGCCTGATGCTATCTCAATAATTCTGCCACTCTTAAGTATGTAGCCGTTGAGCGCTGTTGCAACGTCTGCCTTTGAGTATCCGAGCACTGTTGCAATGGTAAACGTAGCAAGAAGGTTATAAACGTTAAATGCACTTGAAAAGCTCAGATTTATAACGTACTCATTATCAAACGTGACGGTTTTTGCATCAAGATCCATATCGGTAACCTTGCAAAGCGCATCATTTGTTTTGTGCCCGCAATTTTTACAACTGTACTTGCCGATGTGCGCCATGTTGTAGTATTCATATTCAAGCTGACTCTTGCAAACGGGGCAGTATTTGCCGTCGTTATAAACACCAACGGGCTCACTTGTGGAATACTTATTCTCATCCATGCTGTAATAAACCACCTTTTGCGGATCATGGTCAATAGCAAAGCAAGAAACAAGCGGATCGTCCGCATTAAGCACAAGTATGGATTCTGGCTTTACGGCATCCTTCAATATGTTATATATCCATTCGCTGTGAGCGTTTCTCGTCATCTGATCGCGATAGAGGTTTGTAATAACAAAATGCGTCGGCACAACGTACTTAAACGTAAGCCTTGCGTATCTCTCGTCGGACTCCAACAATACTGCATCTGCAGAGATATTTCCCTTAAGATCCGCATTGTTGAGCAAGAACGTAGTTACACCCTCAATCTGGTTTGCGCCCTCTTTATTCCAGATAACGTTTGTACCGTTTGCCTGCATAACGTGCGCGATCATTTCAACCGTGGACGTTTTACCGTTGCTTCCCGAAACGGCAATTACCGTCTTGGGTAGTTTAACGCAACTCAGAATATCAGGGAATATCTTCAATACCACCTTGCCGGGCAAGCTTGAGCCTCTGCCGATCCTTTTGCCTATAAAATAAAGCACCTTACAGATCAGCACACCTATAAAAATCTTCATAAATCTGAGTACCTTTCGTATGAAATCTTTACTATATATTTTACTATTTATGGGGATTTTTGTCAAGAGTAAGTTTGAAATGATTATTCGAGCTGATTGACAATGTAATACAACATTCATAGAATACTCAATCTGAATTAAATATTAATAAAATGTAAATTTTTTTGGATAATACTTGACTTTTTGCATGTGTTTAGTATAATGGATATATAAGGAAAAATTGCGGGACTTACCTCCATCAAATAAATTATGAGGAGTAGCATATTATGAAGATAAGAAACTTGATATTTTCACTTTTAGCGGTATTGATGTTAATGAGCGCGTGTACTTTATGGGCTCCTGATCCTGTTGTTCGGCAGTTTAACAAAGAAGAACTGGATATCTTAAAGTCTGTGATTCAGCAACATAATGATGGATTGAACAATCTAAAAGAACGTGATTACGATCCGGAGATTAAAATTGTTCGTGCGTCATCATTTGTTATGCAGGATACTGCCAATAAGATATCTGCATTAATGGATATTAAGACGTCACACGATGACTACATTGGTGAAATTCCGCTTGGCCATTATGTTTACGGTCCTATTGTATTTGATGAGAGTACACTTTACGGTGAAGGCGATAGCATGTTTCTTGTTGCGTTTATCGATGGTTCAAACGAGAATTATAATGTGCTGGAGTGCAGTAATGCAACGCTTGAAAGGGGAAGACTTAATGTAGATATTGAGATCTTTATTTCTACGGACGAAGTACCGGACACAAAGACGCCAACTTTTATAGTAATTGAGTTTGAGGGATGTAAGGCAGAGGATATCAAATCTGCGCAGTTGACGTTTGACCCGCATACAGAAAAGGGCCGCACGGGACGTGTTCTCAAGAAGCTTGGTACAGCTGATATTTCAATAATGTCAGAGCTACTTGAAATGCAAAACGAACGTAATTCACTTGATATCAAGCCGAGTGATCTATCTGTAAAAGCCGTAAATGTATTTTCTGTATCTTTTGGTAATAATGATAAGTTGCGTCAGTTTTCTTCACTTTCTGCATCTGCTCAGTATCATGATGATTATACAGGAAAAATCCCGTTAACACATCCTGTTTACGGACCAATAGTGTTTAACAAGAGCCTGATAGATCCGGGTGCTGATAGCGTGTATTTTGTTATAAGTATAGATGCACCGTTTATAGATTTTGGAGTGACGGAATGCCTTGACGTTACATTTGAAAATGGTTGCCTTAAGGTTGATCTGGAACTTTATACTTCCAAATTAGCCGCTTCTGCATTTATTACAGGTTTCACCATTGTTGAGATAGAAGGTTGCAAAGCAGAAGATATAGAGTCGGTTGTGCTGGAATTTATCCCCATAAAACCTGAATAAGAATTATATTTTATCAAAGGAGGAACACATATGAAGATCAAATCTGTTATCGTATCGCTTTTAGCGGTATTGATGTTAATGAGCGCGTGTACTGCAAAGGGTCCGAGCCCGGTCATCGAGGAGTTCACTGATGATGAGAAGCTTATCGTAAATAAGTATGTAGTGACTCAGCGTCACATGAATGAAAAATATCAGATATTGGTAAATAACAACGGACTTGATGCGACAGTCGTAGCTTCGTCATTCAAGTTTGACGGAGCGCTCAAAGCGTTTCCTAAGCTTAAAGAATTTATGACGTCGCATGACGATTACCTTGGCGATACTCCGCTTAGACATCCTGTTTACGGTCCCGTAGTGTTTGATGGAAGTCTATTAGCTAATAGTATAGTCGACAGCTTGTTTTACGTTGCATTTATTGACGGAAATTGCGGGAGCTTTCAAGTTCAGAGCTGTGAGAGAGTTGAACTCAAAAACAGATCGCTTAACGTTGAAATTGGTATTTATATATCATCGGGCGGCGCAAGCTATGATATGACGCCAACACTTATAATAGTTGAGATCAAGGACTATGAAGCTGATGATATCAAATCGGCTAAGCTGACGTTTATTCCTAAGGAAAACAGAATAGACGATTAAAAGCTCAAAAAAGTACAAAAGTAAACGGTGGAAATTTTCCGCCGTTTTTTATTTGCCGCAACTCATAAAATTTTTATAAAAATATATGTCAAAACCGTACTTTTATATTTACTTTTACCTGAAAATGTGGTATAATATAATATCGAGATGAAAGGAGTAATCATTTTTATGACAGATATAATATATTTTGATCATGCCGCTACAACGCCTCTTTCAAAAGAGGTCCTTAACGAGATGATGCCCTATCTTACCGAGAATTACGGTAATGCATCCTCCGTTTACAGTATAGGCAGAAAAGCAAGAGAAGCAGTTGAATCTGCGCGCGCAAAGGTTGCCGCAGCCATCGGCTCAAAGGATAAAGAAATATACTTCACAGCAGGTGGCTCAGAGAGTGACAATGCTATTATCAAAGGCGTTGCAAGATCCCGCCGTGATAAGGGTAACCACATTATCACAACAAATATTGAGCATCCCGCGGTGCTTGAAACTTGCCGTCAGCTTGAAAAGGACGGCTTTGAGGTAACTTACCTCCCCGTTGATTCAAACGGTATCATAAGTCTTGACGATCTCAAGGCTGCTATCCGCCCCACAACAATACTTATCACAGTAATGTTTGCAAATAATGAGGTTGGTTCAATTCAGCCCATCGCCGAGATAGGCGCAATAGCAAAGGAGAATAAGATCCTTTTCCATACTGACGCTGTACAAGCTGTTGGTAATTTGAGAATCGACGTTAAGGCAATGAATATTGACCTTCTCTCAATGTCAGCTCACAAATTCTACGGCCCCAAGGGTGTTGGCGCAATGTATATCCGTACGGGTGTTGTGATCGATAAGCTCATCACGGGTGGTCATCAGGAGAGAAGCCGCCGCGCAGGTACTGAAAACGTTGCAGGCATTGTTGGTATGGGTAAGGCCATCGAGCTTGCATACGAAAAGCTTGACGAGAATACTGCAAAAATCTCCGCACTCAAGGCACATTACCTTGAGCAGGTTGAAAAGCGTGTTCCTCATATAAGAATTAACAGTCAGATGGAGAATTGCCTTGCAGGCACAGCAAACGTTTCATTCAAGTACATCGAGGGCGAATCGCTCCTCTTTATGCTTGACATGAAGGGCATATGCGCATCCAGCGGTAGCGCTTGCACGTCGGGCTCACTTGATCCATCCCACGTTTTGTTGGCGATCGGAGTACCGGTTGAGATAGCTCACGGCTCGTTGAGAATTTCCATCGGCAAGAATAACACAAAAGAACAGATCGACTACCTCGTAGATGCTCTCTGCGAAGTTGTTGAAAAGCTCAGAAAGATGTCCCCGCTTTATGAGGACTTCCTTAACGGTAAAATATCATTTTAAGAGGTAAAAATATGTATACAGAAAAGGTTATAGACCATTTTACAAATCCCAGAAACGTGGGTGAGATAGAAGATGCAAACGCAGTGGGTCAGGTTGGTAACCCTGCCTGCGGCGACATTATGAAGATGTACCTCAAGATCGAGGATAATATCGTAGTTGACGCAAAGTTCAAGACTTTTGGTTGCTGCGCGGCTATTGCCACAAGTAGCGTTGCTACAGTGCTCATCAAGGGTATGACTGTTGAGCAGGCTCTCCAGCTCAAGAATAAGCAGGTGGTTGAAGAACTCGGCGGACTTCCTCCGCAGAAGCTCCATTGCTCAGTGCTTGCAGAGGAAGCTATCCGTAAGGCTATTGCAGATTATTACATCCGCGGCGGTATGGCTGAGGCAGAAGCAAACGAGCTTTGCGGCGTAGTAGAAACAGCTTGTGACAGCTGCTCTGCAAACGTTAACGCTTGATATGAGGCAAAACACTAAGGAAAAGGTATTACTTGGTATAAGCGGCGGAGTTGACAGCTCCGTTGCTGCTATATTGTTGCAAGATCAAGGCTATGAGGTCATTGGTGTTACCATGAAGCTCTGGCGCGATGAGGATTTTTCAAACGGTATGGCTTCCGATACCATTGAGCAGGCAAAAGCTGTTTGTGATAAACTGGGCATAGATCACGTTGTGTGTGATCTCGGTGAGGATTTCAAAAGATTCGTAGTTGATGATTTTATATCCTGCTATGCCAACTGCATAACGCCAAATCCCTGCATTGAATGTAACCGTCACTTAAAATTCGGCAAAATGATAGAGCTTGCGGATTCGCTCGGTGCAAAATACGTTGCCACGGGGCATTATGCAAGATGTTGTTATGACGAAGCGCGCAAAAGATACGTTATAAAACGCTCGTTTGCAGGTAAAAAGGATCAGTCCTACGTTTTGTACGTGGTTGACGGAAATATCCTTGACAGAATACTTTTTCCGTTGGGTGAATTCCAAAGTAAGGATGATATAAGACAAGTCGCACTTGATCGCGGACTTATAACCGCAAAAAAGCGCGACAGTCAGGAGATATGCTTTATCCCGAATAACGATACTCGCGGATTTATAGACAAATATATTCCCGCTAAGCAGGGAAACGTGGTCCATAAAAACGGCAAAGTGCTCGGAAAGCATAACGGGATCTGCCATTACACTATCGGACAGCGCAAGGGCATGGGAATCTCATATCCCGAGCCGATATTTGTCACGAGGCTTGACAAAGAAAGTAATACCGTTTACGTAGGCTGTAATGAGGATCTTTTTTCATCAGAGCTTACCGCAAAAAGGGTAAATTGGCTTGCACTTGATGCACTTGATGAGCCCATACGCCTTACTGCAAGAGTCCGCTATTCAGCACCGGACGTTCCTTGCACGGTCTACCCGATGGGGGATAGAATAAAGGTCATATTGGATGAGCCTCAAAGAGCGATCACGAGCGGTCAGTCGGTGGTGTTCTATGATGGTGACGTGCTAATGGGCGGAGGTATTATAGAATGATAATAGATTTTCACACACACGCTTTTGACGATAGCATCGCTCAAAGGGCAATAGAGAGGCTGGCATCCGTAAGTGGATTTAAGCCATACACAAACGGCACAGTAGCAGGGCTCAAGCAGGTCTTGAAAGATGATGGTATCGACAGAGCGATTCTTCTTCCTGTGGCAACCAAGCCTAAGCAACAGACAAGACTGAATGACCAATCGTATGAGCTTAATTCGTACGACCTTATTTGCTTCGGAAGCATCCATCCCGATGCAGAGGATGCGCTTTTTGAGCTTGAAAGAATAAAGTCCTTGGGCTTAAAGGGTGTAAAGCTTCACCCCGATTATCAGGGCTTTATTGTTGATGATGAAAAAATGTTCCCCATTTACAAAAAATGCGAGGAGCTTGGACTGATAGTGGTTTTCCACGCGGGATTCGACCCACTTTCACCGGACTTCATTCATTGCAAGCCCGACGCCGCTGCAAGGGTAGCAAAAAGATTCAAAAATCTCAAAATTGTGCTTGCCCACCTTGGCGGAATGAATATGTTTGATGAGGTTTTTGAGCACGTTGCAGGGCTGGAAAACGTTTGGCTTGATACTGCTTTTTTGTACGGACGAATTGATGATGAGCTTTTGACCAAGATCATCAAAAAGCATTCTGCTAAAAGAGTGCTTCTGGCAAGTGACCTCCCATGGCAAAGACCGATCGATTCAGTAAAGCAGATAGAAGCGCTCAGCTTGTCTCAAACCGAAAAAGAATACATATTTTCAAGATCCGCGCTTGAACTTCTGGGTGAATAAGAGCAATATTAACGAACTTCACAAAATTTTCATATAACTGTTATGTAAATTTTAGAATTCGGTAATATAATTAATACAAAGGAAATATTCCCTTAAAACGGAGGAAAAATTATGAAAAGAATTACATCACTTGTTATGGCTGTGTTGCTTTTAGTAGGTCTTTTTGCAACAGGATGCACTACCACGGGTACACCCACACCTTCTGCAAGCCCCAATACTACTCCCAAAACTGCAGTTGGCGAAGTGTCATTGATAGGCTCATATTATGTGACAGTTAAGCTTTATGATCCCAAGAAAGCAGTTGAGGATTACAGCACACTCACAAAGGATAAGCTTGTTGACAGAAAAGAAAACCGTACGGTTTATTTTAACGACAAAACGACTTTCCATGCATACGTTGACGGACAGAAAACTGATATCTCAAAGAAGGATATCGCTAAGGGTGACTTTGTAACGATTGAAGTGCTCAATGGTGAAATACTTTCAGTTGCTGTTATAATCAAGGCTGAAACAAATAACTGATGAATTGATCGTACTGCTCTTAAATTTTTTTAAGAGCAGTATTTTTTTATTGCTATTTTATAATTTATGTGTTATAATTTTAAAAATACTTTAAAGACAAAGGACATTTTTTTATGAAAGTAATATTACAGGATCTTACAAAAAAATTTCCAAGCAGAAATAAAAAAGCAAACACAGAGGTAACTGCGGTTGATTGCTTTAATTTTGAGATACCGGACGGCAAGCTCATAGGACTTTTGGGACCCTCAGGTTGCGGTAAAAGTACCACACTCAACCTTATTTGCGGTCTTCAGCAACCAACGTCCGGCAAAATATTCTTTGGTGAAGATGAAGTAACGCACCTTCCTCCCGAAAACAGAGGTGTAGGAATGGTGTTCCAGAATTATGCGCTCTATCCTCATCTAACGGTTAAACAGAATATTATTTTCCCCCTTGAAAATCTCAAGGGCAAAGCAAAGCTTTCCAAGGAAGAAATGAATCAAAAGGCGCTCGAGATAGCAAAGCTCGTGCAGATAGATGCTCTTATGGACAGAAAGCCGGGTGAGCTTTCTGGCGGTCAGCAGCAGAGAGTTGCCATTGCCCGTGCGCTCGTAAAAATGCCTAAAGTCCTTCTTCTCGACGAGCCTCTCTCAAATCTTGACGCAAGACTTCGTTTGCAGACAAGGGAGGAGATACGCCGTATACAGAGCGAAACAAAAATAACAACGGTTTTTGTTACTCACGATCAGGACGAAGCAATGAGTATTTCCGACATGATCGTCGTTATGAATGAGGGCAAGGTTCAGCAGATAGGCAAGCCGCAGGACGTTTATAACGATCCTGTGAATCTTTTCGTTGCAAAATTCCTCGGCACACCTCCGATATGCGTTTTTGACGGCAGGGTAGAGGCAGGCTCACTCATAATAGGTTCTGATAAGGTCATGGACGTTGACAGCGTTTCCGACGGCGAATACACAATCGGCATACGTCCCGAGGGCTTTATCGTAAACGATAACGGAACTTTAACATGCAATCTCAAAACAGTTGAGGTAATGGGCAGGGATATAAGCATCGTTTCTGAGCATGGCTCTTGCCAGACAGGCTCATTCAGATCCATAGTGAGCTCCGAGCAGGGTATTGATATTACAAAGGCAAGCGTTCAATTTGATCTTAAGCCATCCAAGGTGTTCCTTTTTGATAAGGAAACTCAAAAAAGAGTACCGTTTCAGGTTAAGTAAAGAGGTCAGTTATGGAAAAAAACAATAAAAAAGCGTGGCTCTATCTTTTGCCTGCGCTGATATTCCTTGCGGTATTCATGATATATCCCTTGATAGACGTATTCATATACTCATTTGAGGAGGGATACAATTCCGCATCACAGACTTTTAACGGTTACGGTCTGTATAATTTTGAATTCGTTCTGCACGATCCTTACTTTATACAAGCGGTAAAGAATACTTTTATTCTCGTTGTGATTACAGTTCCGCTTTCTACGTTCATTGCACTTCTGATATCTTTGGGTCTTACATCCATCAAAAAGCTTCGTGATATGTTCCAGACGATATACTTCCTTCCGTACGTTACAAATACGCTTGCGGTAGGCTTGGTGTTTATGATCATGTTCAAGCCAACTGCTTATTCCGACGGTCTTATAAACGTCCTTATTAATTGGTTTGGTGGCAACACGGTCGATTTTATTGACGGTCCTTATTGGGCAAAGATGTTCGTTTTGAGCTTTTACACTATTTGGGTGGTAATGCCGTTTAAGGTGCTTATTCTTACTAGTGCACTTGCATCCGTTAATAAGGATTACTACAATGCCGCAAGGGTTGACGGCACTTCAAGCTTCAGAACGTTCAGAAAAATAACGTTACCCATGATATCGCCAATGATATTCTACCTCGTTATAACAGGTTTTATAGGCGCATTCAAGGCGTATAACGACGCAGTTGCGCTTTTTGGTACAAACCTGAATGCGGCAGGAATGAACACCATCGTTGGTTACGTTTACGATATGCTCTACGGTGAGGGCGGCGGATATCCGTCATACGCTTCTGCTGCGGCAATAATCCTTTTTGCTATCGTGCTTACGATAACCTGCATTAACCTTCTTATCAGCAAAAAGAAGGTACACTACTAAGGAGGGTCTATGAGCACGATAACTGATTACGAAATTATAGAAAAGCGCGCAAAGCTCACAAAGACGTTGTCAAAGTCCATAATATACGCCCTTCTTGCGGTATGGGGAATAATAGTACTTTTCCCGTTTTATTGGATGCTTCTCACGTCCGTAAAAAGCTACGGCGAATACAGCTCCGAGGCAATACCAAAGTTTATAACTCTCACACCTACGTTTGAGAATTATCAGCTTGCATTTACTGCAGTGCCACTTGCGGATTATTTTGTAAATACCATTATTTTTACGGTGGCTACAACAGCGCTAATGCTTATAATAATAATCCCTGCGGCGTTTGCTTTTTCAAGACTTAATTTCAAGGGCAAGAATATGCTTTTTATGCTGTTTTTGTCATTGATGATGATACCAAATGAGCTTGTGGTGATCACAAACTTCGTTACAGTGTCAAGCCTTGAGTTGAGAAACACCTTTACGGGTCTTATATTGCCGTCGGTAATGTCGGTATTCTACGTATATTTGCTCAAGGAGAATTTCTCACAGATACCCGACGAGCTCTATTATGCCGCAAAGGTTGACGGTACGTCCGACTTCAAGTATTTAAGGCGAGTAATGGTGCCGATGTGCAAGCCTACGATAATTACCATCACGATACTCAAGGTAATTGAGTGCTGGAACTCGTTTGTATGGCCGAGATTGGTTACCGATAACGAAAAGTATTTCCTCGTGTCAAACGGTATTCAGGCTATCCGTGAAAACGGCTTTGGCAGAGAAAATATTCCCGCAATGATGGCGGCGGTTGTTGCAATTTCAATACCGCTTATAGTATTGTTTTTGATATTCCGCAAAAAGATAATGGCGGGCGTTGCAAGAGGAGGTACAAAGGGATGATGAAGAAAAAATCGATTTCCATACTTCTTGTTATAGTGATGCTTGCATTGCCCTTGCTTGGCGGTTGGCACGGCTCAGCGGCGGACCCGATGTTTGAGATTCCCGAGAGCTTTGATCCCAATGCTCAATATGAAATAACTTTTTGGGCAAAGAACGATACCAACATCCGTCAGACGAAAGTATACCGCAAAGCCATTGAGGATTTTCAGGCTCTTTATCCGAATATTAAGGTAAACCTCACACTCTATACCGATTACGGCAAAATATATGAGGATGTAATCAAAAACATCCCCACAAAAACCACTCCAAACGTATGCATTACCTATCCCGACCATATTGCAACGTACAAAACAGGCATCAACGTAGTTGTTCCTCTTGAGAAATTGATGGCTGATTCAAAATACGGCCTTGGCGGAAGCTCTTTGAAATTTGATTCTCCCACGATAGAGGAGATGATACCAAAATTCCTCAACGAAGGCGTTATTGACGGCGTTCAGTATGCGTTGCCTTATATGAGATCTACCGAGGCTTGCTACATTAATAAGACCTACGTTGAAAAGCTCGGCTACACTATTCCAGAGGCGCTTACTTGGGACTTTGTTTGGGAAGTATCCGAGGCTGCAATGGCTAAGAATGAAGACGGCACGTTCAAGGTAAACGGACAAAAGGTACTCATTCCTTTTATCTATAAGTCAACGGATAATATGATGATCCAGATGCTGAATCAGTCCGGCGGCGGATACTCAAAAGCTGACGGCACAATAGAGATATTCAACGAAACCACAAAGGCTCATCTTAATACAATAGCAAAGCACGTTGGCACGGGTGCATTCTCGACTTTTAACGTTTCGGGTTACCCTGCAAACTATCTCAATGCAGGTCAGTGCATATTTGCGATCGACTCAACTGCAGGTGCAACGTGGATGGGCTGTGAAGCTCCGCTTCTTGATATAAGTGAGGATAAGCTCGTTGAATTTGAAACTGCAGTAAGAATGATACCTCAGTTTAATACCGAATCTCCGTCAATGATATCACAGGGGCCGTCAATGTGTATATTCAACAAGGCTGATAACGGCGAGGTAATGGCTTCGTGGCTTTTTATGCAGTTCTTGCTTACAAATGACGTACAGATAGGTTACGCAAAGACCGAAGGCTACGTCCCTGTTACGACAAAGGCTATCAACTCCGACGAATACAAGGATTATATCTCGCGCTCGGGTGAGGATAACGATACTTATTATGACGTAAAGATCAAAGCATCAAAGATCCTTACCGATAATATAGACAACACATTCGTAACACCGGTATTCAACGGCTCTGCATCATTAAGAAATGCAGCAGGCAGAATGATAGTAAACGTAAACAAGTCCGTAAGAAGAAAAGAGACAATTGACGATGCTTATTACAAGACTCTTTTTGAAGAAATGACCTCACTGTATAAGCTCAACAGCTCGGGTAAGCTTTCTTACGATGCGGATCTTGGACCTTTGCCCACAACTTCAATAGTGCTTCTTTCGTCTATTGCGGTGGCTTGGGTGGCAATGGGTGCTTACGTAGTCGCTCAAAAGGTGAAAAAACGTAAAAATAATCACTAAGTACTTGACTAATATTGGAAATTGATGTATAATGTCAATGTTAAAATATTTAACAAAAAAAGGAGAAAACAAAATGAAGAAAGTATTATCTTTCGTGTTGGCTTTGTCTCTCGTATTTGCACTCGTTGCTTGCGGTGAAACAAAGGACGATCCGGCAGTTAAGTCGGAAGGTGTTATGACATACCAGCAGTATGCAGATGCTGCTCTTGATGCTGAAGTTACAATTGAAGCATACGTTCAGGCTAAGCAGGGCTGGTGGGAAAAGGATGGCGTAGGTGTTGCTACTATCTACACACAGGATACAGAGGGTGCATATTTCATCTACGAAATGCCTATTTCTAAAGAAGATTACGACAAGCTCACAAAGGGCGCAAAGATCAGAGTTAAGGGCTACAAGGCTGAATTCCACGGTGAAGTTGAAATCATCGACGCTACTTACGAGATCCTTGAAGGTAACTATGCTCCCGAAGCTGTTGATTTGACAAACGTATTCGGTACAGATGATCTTATCAAGAAGCAGAATATGTTCTTCACAGTTAAGAATGCAGTTGTTGCAGCTTCTACAGATGCTGACGGCAACGAGGTTGCATTCCTTTATAACTGGGATGGCTCCGGCCAGGATGGCAGCGACCTTTACTTCAACGTAAAGATCGGCGAGGCTACATACAACTTCACAGTTGAATCTTACCTCTGCGGCAAGGATACTGACGTTTACAAGGCTGTTAAGGCACTTAACGTTGGTGACACTATCAATCTCGAGGGCTTCCTCTATTGGTATGACGGTGTTAACCCCCACATCACAGCTGTTAGCGCAGCTAACTAATACTTAGAGATTATCGGGCTTGTCCTTGTGGATGAGCCCGATTTTTTACATCAAAAAAGCCGCAAATATAGAGCGGCACTCTAAAGGTTAGTTTTATAAAGAACGGCATACCTCCGAAAGTGGTATGCCGTTCATGCATTTGTGTCCGCAAATGCGGTACTTGTCGGTTGAATTGACAAATCGTAGATGAACATAAAGAAAAGGCTCTCTTTTCAGAATCAGCTCATCAATAATGATCGAAGAATAGAAAATTGATGTTTTATTTCAATTTCCCCAATTTTGCCGTATTTGCAATAACTATCAGCGTCGTTTCCGCATCAAGTACTTGCTCGGGATTGATATTTACGTTGACCTTTTCGCCTTTTTTGATAGCAACAATGTTGAAGCCGTATTTTTTACGGAGGTTCAACTCAATCAGATTCTTACCGCACCACTCGTCCTTTACGTCGATCTCCACCATCGACACATCCTTTGATAAAGAGATCATATCAATGAAGCCGGAACTGAGCAGATTCTTGGCGAGGCGAATACCCGACTCATTCTCGGGGAATACCACCTGATCCGCGCCCACGCGAAGCAATATCTTTTGGTGCATTTCGTTTGCGCATTTTGCGATTACGGTCTTAACACCTGCCTCCTTGCAAAGCGTGACTGCCATCACGCTTGCTTCAAGGTTGCTTGCCATACATACAATGACCGTATCAATACTTCCGATTCCAAGGCGAGAGATGACCTCCGCATCGGTCACGTCAGCGCACTTGCACACAGGCAGATATGCCGCTGCATCGTTGACGATCCTTTCTTCTGTGTCAACTGCAATGACCTCCATACCGTTCTCTACAAGTTCTTTTGCCACGGCTGTGCCGTATCTACCAAGTCCAAAGACTGCGTATGTTTTCTTTGCTTTCATAATTTTCTCCTTTATCCTATACTAATATCTTCCGTCGGTTCACAAATGACGTTCTGACTTTCGTTTTTACTGCCAAGTGCCACCGCAAGTGAGATGGGACCGACTCTGCCAAAATACATCGTTACAATAATAATTAGCTTTCCTAAGGTGTTCAGCGTTGCCGTCAGATTTCTTGAAAGTCCAACGGTTGCAGTTGCGCTGACTGTTTCATAGACTGCATCAAGGGCGGATGCGTTGTTAGTTGCCATCAATAGTATCGTTGATGCGGAGCATATTGTAAGAAACGTTACAGCTACTGCAACAGCCTTTTTCACCGATGCCTCGGAAACACTGCGACCAAACAAGGTTGCGCTATTCTTATTACGGATCGTAGCAAATGCCGAGCAAATGAGGACTGCGATGGTTACGGTTTTCATACCACCTGCCGTACCTACGGGTGAGCCGCCGATCAGCATCAAGATGATAGATACGGCTGCGGAGGCGTTTGTAAGATTCTCTTGCGGAACAGAGGCAAAGCCTGCAGTTCTCGTTGTGACCGATTGAAAGAATGATACCTGAATCTTATCGAACAAGGACATCTCTCCAATGGTTAATGGGTTAGCATATTCAAAAATAAATATGAGAATTGCACCGACAAAAATAAGCCCTGCCGTGACTGTAATGGCAATCTTTGAGTGCAATGTCAAGTGCCTGAATATTTTTCTGTTTTTCGGTGAACGGCTTTTGACCACACGCAGAACATCCCACCACACGATATATCCGAGACCGCCGAGAATGATGAGCGCGGAGGTCACGATATTGATCAAGGGATCGGTTGCGTAATTGCAAAGGCTGTTTTCAGCGATAATATCGATACCTGCGTTACAAAAGGCGGAAACTGAATTGAACACCGATATCCATATGCCAACAGCCCCAAACTCGGGAACGAACACAAGCATATACAGGATAGCTCCTATTCCTTCGATGATCAGCGTGCCGAACAGTACGTTCTTAACGAATTTTGCAAGCCCCGACATAGTATTGAGATTAAATGCATCCTGAATCAGCAAACGGTCACCGATGCCCATTTTTCTGTTCAAGAGAAGCATCAATCCCGACATAATCGTAATGATACCAAGACCGCCGATCTGTATCAGAAGCAATATAACGATCTGCCCGAACACACTCCATGTGGATACTGTGGGAAGTGTTACGAGTCCCGTCACGCAGGTGGAT
>SVGF01000042.1 GCA_015056475.1 Clostridiales bacterium | reverse complement strand
AAAACTTCACTATCCAAAGGATAACTTCACTTACGCAGTAAACTTCACTTGCCCATAAGGGCAAACTTAGTTAACGGGCACACGCTATAACTTCGTTATCGCGCGTGCCCGTTTGGTCGGATGCTTTTTTATTTTAAATAAAGTTATACGGTTACCGCCCCTCGCATAAATTAAACTATAATCTTTCGGAGGTCAATATGAAACGTTTATCTGCATTAAAATATATTTCTGTAAGTATAGTAATAGCACTCGTAATGCTTTCAATGGCTAAAAGGCTTATGCTATCTATCGATACGGCACTTCAAGGCGGAGTTGAAAAAACAGGAAAGCTTGTAATGATAGATCCAGGACACGGCGGAAGCGATCCCGGAGCAGTAAGCAAAAACGGCACAAAGGAAAGCGAGCTCAATATGAGAGTATCTCTCTATCTTGCAGAGTATCTTATGAGCTACGGCTACGACGTTGTGCTCACCCGCGGTACAAATACTGATATTATCGGCGCGGATACGGGGCTTTCTACTGCCGAAAGAAAACAAAAGATAGCCCAAAGCGGTTGCGATCTTCTTGTGAGCGTGCATATGAATATATTTTCGGACAGAAATGTGAGCGGAGCAGAGGTGCTGTATTATTCCAAAAGTGTCCAAAGCTTTGCGCTGGCAAGGGCTGTGCAGAATTCTTTCGTTATGAATCTTGACAAGAACAATAAACGGCAGATAAAAGCAAACGACGATCTTTTTGTTTTGAAATCGTGTGATGCACCCTCGGTATTAGTTGAGTGTGGATACATATCAAATGCGATCGAGGAGGCAAAGCTCGTTACCCCGGAGTATCAACGGAGGGTCGCATATGCTATTTGTTGCGGTATCACAACGTACTTTAACAGCGATAATGTATGATTTTACCAAATGGGTACATACTATTCTCAAAAAAACAGAGGTATGTATCAGTGAAAAACGGCAAAAACGTACTTGGATCCCAAAACGATGCGTCATCAAGTACAAACAATGCGGGATCGGGCGACTATAACAAAGACATTAAAATAAGTCGCAGGGAGATCCGTGAGCTTAAAGAATATTACAATAATATCGATCGGGCTATTAGTAAGGGCGAAAGCGTTGACCGAGTGGGAGAATGGCTTTGGGATAATTACGAGATGATCAGCGACAGGATCAAAACCGTAATGCAGGGCAGCCGCAAAAAATGCAGACAGCTTCCCGCTATGCCAAACGGCACAAAAAGGCTTTTGTCAATAGCTTCAAGCTATATCGATAACTCAAACGGCAAAATATCCGCAAAAGGGCTTACAGACTACGTAAATTCACTTGGTAGTAGCGTTGATCTTACCGTTGAGGAGGCGTGGTCATTGAGATATGCGATCGAGCTTGCATTGTTAAAGAGTATAGTAATCCTCATTTCGCGGCAATTGTGGTTGCAAAAGCAACAAAAAAGAGTGCAAAAAGCCGTTGATACAGTCTGTTACGGAGATGCAGATGACGTTGCAGGATTAATTCCGTTGCACAACGTTGCGCTCATAGGTGAGGTAATAACGTTATTGCAGATGGAGCAAAACGGCGGCAAATATCTCTCACGAATGGACAAGCTTCTGGCGACGGAGGGCTCGTCGTGCGATGCGGTGCTTGATTATAAACAGAGAATGGAGTATTCCGTAGGACTTACGTTTTCAAATCTCGTTACAAGCCTTTTAACGCTCGATTCTATTAACTGGGAGCAGGTATTCAGCCAAACCTGTAGTGTAGATAAAATATTGGCTTTGAATTCGTCGGGTGTGTATCAAAAAATGGACAGGCTCAGCAAGAACGAATACCGAAAGGGTATTTCGCGCCTTGCAAAAAAGCTTGGGCAAACTCAATCCGAGCTTGCCGCACAGCTTGTAGAGGAAGCAAATGAGGATGGCAAGGACGTTGGCGAATACATTTTTAATGATAAAGAAAAATATGCCTTCCGTACGGTGCTGTTTTCTCTTGTGACGCTGTTTTCTACTTGTGCAATAATTACTCCGTGGATAATATTTGCGTATTTTGAAATTATAAGCCCGATAATGATATTTTTTGCTGTAATACCGAGTATTTGCATAGGTGAAGCTTTGGCGTTAAAGTTGTTTTCAAGAGCTATACCTCCAAGGCAGATTTTGAGAATGGATCTTTCAGAGGGTTTGACTGAGAACACATCAACTGCAATTCTTATTCCTGCTTTGATAGTCGATGAACGTGAAGTAACAAAGCTTATTGAGCAGATGGAAGTAAATTATATTGCCAATAAGAGCGAACACTTGAGTGTGGTGCTTTTAGGTGATCTTAAATCGTGTGATTGCAAGGTGTATATTGACGATGAGTACTTAAAGGAAACCGTTTTGAGCGGCATTAAAGCGCTGAATTCAAAATACGGTAACAAATTCTTTTATTTTCAACGCTACCGCACTTTGTCGGATGATGGCAAATACTGTGGATTTGAGAGAAAAAGAGGTGCTGTGCTTGAATTCAACCGCTTTGTAACGTCGGGGGAGAAGTCGGGCTTTTCTTGCGTGAGTGACAATGCATCATCGCTTATCGGTGTGAAATACGTTGTTACACTTGACGTTGATACTCTGACCTCAATAAACGGAGCGATAGAGCTTGTTGCGGCGGCATGCCATCCCTTGAATACACCAAAGATCAACGAAAACGGAATAGTCACGTCGGGCTACGGAATAATTCAGCCGAGAATGCGGAGCACTTCAAAAAGTGCGCATAAAACAGTCTTTTCAATGCTCATAAGCAAGGATAACGGCAGTGAGCCTTATATCAACACGGCTTTTGAGGAGTATCAGGATATTTACGGCAGAGGTAATTTCTCCGGTAAGGGCGTATATTCCCCCGAGGTGTTTGTAAAGGTGCTTGACGGACGCTTTATGGCGGGCAGAGTGCTCAGTCACGATCTTGTGGAGGGTGAGCTATTAAGATGTGCGTACGCATCCGACACGTTGTTTTTTGACGAGCAACCGTCAACGTACACCTCATATAAAAAGAGGGCGCACAGATGGTTGAGAGGCGACTGGCAGCATCTGCAGTTTTTAGGTAAGCGTACCAAAAACGAAAAGGGTATAAGTACCCAAAATCCGTTTGGACTTATATCAAAGCTAAAAATGCTTCACAATATAAGGCGCTCTTTATATCTTCCTTTTTGCGTGCTCCTGCTTTTACTCAGCGTTAAAGAGCCTTTAGTTTTTTCGTACGGAGTATTAATTCTTATTGGCACAGAGCTCATTCACGTTATACCTCAGCTTTTTGGGGATGCTTTAAGACTTATAATGGGGCTTGTTCCCACGGGACAAAGATTTTGTCAGCTCAAGCTTTTATTCTTTAAGCTTATAAGCGCGCTCGATACAGGAGTAACTCAAACCGATGCGGCAATAAGAACGGTGTTCAGATTAATAAAGAATAAAAAGCTTCTTGAATGGCAGACTGCAGGTCAAGCTGAGGGTACAAGCAAGGGTGGATTGCTTTCGTATTACAGATCAATGCTAATAAGCACGTTGATCGGAGCATTGATACTTGCGCTCGGCGCGGTGTTTGAAAATGGGGTTGCGGTTGCTTTTGGTGGGCTTACACTTATTGCTCCGTTTATTGTATGGTCAACGTGCAGGGAACGAAAAATAAAAGCTACCGAATATTCACAGAAAAGCGAGGACATTGCCAACGAGGCAGCACGAGGCGCATGGAGATATTATAAAGAATTATGTACCGAAGAAAATTCGTTTCTTCCTCCGGATAATTTTCAGGAATATGAGAACAAGGGGACGGCAAACAGGACCTCTCCAACAAATATTGCAATGATGCTGGTCGGCTGTGTGGCGGCTTATAAATTGGGCTATGCAAGATTGAGCGAATCGGTACAAATGATAACAAATGCGACCGAATCCCTGTTAAAGCTTGAAAAACACAACGGTCAACCGTATAACTGGTACAGCACCCAAAGCTTAAAGCCTCTTTACCCAAAATTTATATCGAGCGCGGATAATGGTAACCTTGCTTGCGCTATTATTACGGTCATTCAGGCGTTATCGTCATATAAAAGCGAGAATTTACCCTGCGATATGAACGAAAAGATCAGCGATTGCACAAAAAAGCTCAAAAGCGTGCTTGATGCAATGGATATGTCATTCCTTTATCGCAAGGAGCAAGGCCTTTTATCCGTAGGATATGACAGCCAAAACGGTGAGCTTTCAGAGCATTGCTACGATCTTTTGGCATCGGAAACAAGGCAGGCAAGCTTTTGGGGCATAATTTCGGGTGCAATACCGCCCGAGCATTGGACAAAGCTTTCAAGGCCCGTATTCAGCTCACATTCCAACCTTGTGTTGAGATCGTGGAGCGGCTCAATGTTTGAATACCTGATGCCTGCAATTTTTATGCAGGGAGAGCATGATTCATTGCTTGAAAAGGCGTATCAAGGTGCGGTTTTTGAACAAAAGGCTTATGCAAAAAAGAAGGGTATACTCTGGGGAATATCCGAAAGCGGATATTCATTGACAGATGATGAGCATAATTATCAATACAAGGCATTTGGTGTGCCGTCATTGGCGGTAAGAAAGCTTAAACGCGACGAGCTTGTTATATCTCCGTATGCGTGCGCTCTGGCATTGCCTGTAGTTGGAGAAAACGCGGCACAAAATCTGATACGGATGAAAGAAAACGGGCTTTGCGGTTATTACGGCTTTTATGAATCATTTGACGTTGGCACATCATCAACGGTAAAATCATATATGGCGCATCACCAAGGTATGATACTGCTCAGCGTAACTAATTTTTTGTGTAATGGCTATATCAAGGAGCTTTTTGCGTCATCACCCATGGTCAAGGCGGGGGAATACCTTTTGAATGAAACTGCCCCGGACTGGGCAAGACCGCTGAAGCGTGATCAACTCCCAAAAAGATCAAAGCCGGAGCCAAAGCGAGCAATACCGCTCAAGCAATGCGTTTTGGGAATATGGGAAAAGCCAAGGCTCACCTCGCTTAACGATGGCGATTATGGAGCGCTTTTCAGTAACAGCGGAAGTAATTATTCGTATTACGGAAAGATGATGCTGAATAAATGGCGTCCCGATGTATTGAATGAAAAGCACGGCCATTTTATATTCATAAAGGATCGTGACACGGGTGACACACTCAGCGCAACTCCCGCTCCAATATATAAAAATATAAAGAATGCAAGAGCTTGCTTTGAGCCGTACAAGGTAACGTATGAAAACGAACATCACGGATCGTCAACCAAATTAGAGGTTACGGTATCGGGAGTAAACAGGGCAACCGTATTCTTGCTGACGTTAAAGAACACTCATAACCGTAAAAAACGTCTGCTGATAGCGAATTATATGGAAACGGCACTTGAAGCTATGGAAGAAAACCTTGCGCATCCTCAGTATTCCGATATGTTTACACGCTTGGGCTTTGATGAGGCAACTTACAGCGCAATAGCAATAAGAAGACCGAGAAGCTCAAGCACAAACGAAAGATTCTTGACTGTAACCTCCGTGTGTGATAACGATTCCGCAAAACTAAAAATGACATCAAAGCTTGATTTTATAGGCAGGGGAAGGTCTTTAAGATATCCTGCATTTTGCGACGCCGATTTTGTGTATACGGACACTTCTGCAACGAATATATCAAGCTGTATATCGTTAGGTCACAGCATTGAGCTTGATGCAGGCAAAAGTGTAACGATAGCATATACTGTTTCGTATTCGGACAGCATGCAGGAGGCTCGCCAAAAAATGGCGCGATACTCAGTCTTGAAGAATTGCACAGAGGAGTTTGACATCCAGAATGCAAGAATGGCGTCGGTTATTAAGAACAGCTCAATTACGGGCAGAGAATATGCGCTTGCAAACCGATTACTTTCTCAGGTAGTATATCCTACGGCATATAATGCAAATTACTCTGTAAAGCATAAAAAGGAGGAGCTCTGGAAATTTGGTATTTCGGGTGACGATCCTATAATATGTCTGATTGCAGATGGCAATGAGGATAGCGTAGTGCTCGCACTAAAGCTTCACAGAATGATATCATCCAAGGCGATTCGCTCAGAGCTTGTTATAGTATCGCGGGATAATGGTTATCACAAGAATAATTACGAAGAAATAAACAGGATCATAGACTCATCCTCAAGCAGAGCATTAAAAAACAGGAGAGGCGGAGTGTTTCTCATTCGCGGTGAAAAGTCGCAAAGTGAAGACGTTAAATCGATCGTTGAAAACGCGTGCATAAGGCTCTATGGTAAGCCTTCAAGAATATATTCATCCCTTGAGGAAAACGACACTCCCATACGTCTTGCAGGCATAAAACGTTTGGGTAACACACAGAAGCATGACCAACCGAAAATTGATGATATCCCCGAATTTTTCAACGGATACGGGGGATTTGCCGATCGGGAGAACGAGTACAGAATACTTCTTAATTCGGATATGCAAACTCCTCATCCGTGGAGCCATATTCTGGCAAACAAGGATTTTGGTACACTTGTAACTCAAGCAGGGGGAGGCTTTACCTGGTACAAAAACAGCAGAGAAAATAAGCTCACCACTTGGTCAAACGATCCAGTAAGTGATACTCCTTCAGAGCTTTTATACGTTGTTGACGAGGGTAATTCCCGTGTATACACAGCGGAAAAGATAGGTCGCAGCTATGGTGACTATAAGGTTACCTACGGCATTGGTTATGCAGAGTATTCACATTCCGAAAGCGATATCGATATTGAGCGAACAGTTTCTGTGCCGCAGAATGACGCTATAAAGCTCTCATTGCTTTCAATAACCAATAACACCGACCATAATAAAACCGTAACCTTGTATTATTACGTTGATTGCCACCTTTCAAGTGCTATCTCGGCGTTTGACGAGGGCATTCAACATGTGGAATTAAAGGCTGAGAATGCATTGCTTGCATATAACCGAGCAATTCCTCAAAACGGGGTTATGTTCATATCGTCAAGCTCACTCATACGCTCAACGATCCTCGGCAGACAGGCGTTTTTCGGCAGACTTTCGGACCATACAGCACCCAAGGCTTTGTATTCAAGGGGGACAAGATCCCATGGACACGATTCGATGGCTATCGCAGTTACACTAAAGCTCAAGCCGCATTCCCAAAGAAGGTGCACATTTTTATTGGGGGCATCGGATGATAAGGAGGGCGCAATAAGCCTTTGCAGAAAATATCATACAGTCAAGGCTGTTCAGCATACAATGGATGAAACACGGGCAAATATGGCAACTAAGCTCAAACCGTTTGAAATAGTTACTTCTGATAGAAAGCTTGATTGCCTGTTCAATAATTTCCTTTTATATCAGTCGTATATATGCAGATACTTTGCAAGAACGTCATTTTATCAATGCTCGGGCGCATTTGGCTTCAGAGATCAGCTTCAGGATGCTCTGGCATTTATGTATTGTGACCCCGATGAAGCGCGATCACATATACTGAGATCTGCCGCTCAGCAATTTGAGGAGGGCGACGTGCGCCATTGGTGGCACGAAACAACAGGCTACGGCATAAGAACAAAAATATCGGACGATATGATGTTTTTACCATTCGTATGCATGGAATACGTCAGATTTACGGGTGATACTTCGATCTATGACGAGCAGATCCCATTTGCAAAGGGGCAACTGATACAGGAAGGAGAGCATTCGCATTTTGGTAAGTCCTATCCTTCTGACAAAACAAGCTCGTTGTATGAGCATTGCTTGCTTGCAATAAAACGAGCATCCACTCTTTCTCAGCAGGGCTTACCGTTGATAGGCACGGGAGATTGGAATGACGGCTTTGACAAAATAGGCGAGGAAGGACGCGGATCAAGCGTTTGGCTGGCATTCTTTGTATATTACGTTGCAAATAAGTTCAATGAGGTTTGCAAAAGCAGGAGGGACGCCCGATCATCTGATTTTATTGACGGATTTCTCAAAGCACTCAAGGAGGGAATTGATAGAAGCGCATGGGATACAAAGTGGTTTTTAAGAGCGTATTATGATGATGGCACACCTATAGGAAGTGCATCATGCAAGGAATGCAGGATAGATGCCATTGCTCAGGCGTGGGCTGCAATATCGGGCACGTGCGATGTCACGAAGGTATTGACTGCGCTCGAATCCGCAAAGGAGCACCTCGTCGATAATGAAAACAAGCTTATAAAGCTCTTTACTCCGCCGTTTGATGCCACACAAAAGGATCCGGGTTATATAAAGGCGTACAAAAAGGGTTTGCGAGAAAACGGCGGGCAATACACTCACGGTGTGTTGTGGCTGGTTTGGGCATATTGTGTTGTAGGAAAACACGACCAAGCCTATGAGCTGATGAAGATTCTGAACCCTGTTGAGCATTCGTTAAATATGGAAGATGCTCAAAAATATAAGGTAGAGCCATACGTTATAAGCGCGGACATATATACTGCCGAGGGTGCAAAAGGCATGGGCGGATGGACGTGGTATACGGGCTCCGCGGCGTGGACATACAGGATAATTATTGAAGAATTACTCGGAGTAAAGGTTTGTGATGATAAGTTGCACCTTAACCCGAATATTCCCAAAGCACTTTTACCTGTAAGGATCGAATATAAGCATCAAAAAAACTCGGTCATAACGCCACACACTATTGACATTCTGCCCTCAAACAGGATCCACGCATATATGGACGGCGAGGACTGCGATATAAACGAGATCAACTTATTTGCCGACGGCAAAAAACACAAGATCGTGCTTTACGTTGCTGCTAAGCTTTGAGTTTGATAATGAAAAAGGAAATATCTCCGCATTCTTAACGAGTGCGGAGATATTGTTATATATAATAAACCCGTTTGTGGAAATAATACAGGAATCACAGAATGCAAGAGTTGTAGATTCAATACAGTTTTTATTTAAGTGAAGTGTGTAAAGGGGGATCATACGAACAACCAAGAATTCTACCTCCGTCCCTCCGCTTTCTTGTGCGTTAATTACGTTTAGGTCTGAGCTTTTGGGATCCTTTTGAGATAAGCACTGCAATGTAATAAAAAAGAACCGAACCAATCTCCTATAGGGAAGAAACGGTTCGGTTCTTTTGCTTTGGTGCCGATGGTGGGACTCGAACCCACACGTCCTTGCGAACAATAGATTTTGAGTCTACATCGTCTGCCATTCCGACACATCGGCTCAATTACTGTAATATTATACACCACTTTTCAAAAAAAATCAAGTACTTTTTTATAAAAATACAAAAAATATTTTGATTTTTTATTTGGTTGCTCAATTAAAAATTTTGTTTCGGATTGTTCATATCTATTTTACAAAAATATTGTATAATTTACTTAAAAATACCCCAAAACTATTTGACAAATCACGCAAAAAACTGTATAATAATATAGAGTGCAAAATGTCCATCTTGTACCCATTATTAACAAATACAAAGAGGTAAATTATGAAGCTTACGCTTTCGGATATAAAATCAAAATTGAAGTTTGGTCCCAACGGCTCTCCTGTGCTTGCCGTAATATTGTTTATAGTGGCGTTTTCTGTTACGCTTTTGATACTTGGCGGTGATCCTTCAGATACTGTAGACAGCTTAACGCTTGGTCAGCAGATGAAGCAGATAGTTGAGTCCGAGCCCGGTGAGGTCGTTGCTACTATCAATGACTTAAACTATTACGAGCGCGATCTTGCAATAATAAAACACAATATGCTTACTGCAAACCCGCAGTATTCCAGGCTTCCCGAAAAGCAGCAGAATCAGGTAGCGGGTGACCAGCTTATAAGACAGTATATGATCCTTCAGGAATTTAGCAGATTCAATCTTTCTGTTACTGATGAAGAGTGCGAAGAACGAATTCAGACCGAAAGAAAAGCTGCACTTGATATGATCGCCCAAGGTAAATCAAATGGTGAGAATTTCCTTAAGTATATTGAGGGTTACGGCACTACTTTTGATGAGTACTGGCAGGATGAGGCTGTAAGAACGTCGTTTATTGAGGCTCTTAAGTATGACAAGGCTATTGAGCATATCTGCTTGATAGAGGGGAAAAAGACCATGTCAAACATGGAGATGAATGAGTATCTCACAGAGCTCATTAATAACGACGTGTATAAGATCACACTTTTCGGTGAACCTTTTGGTAAAAAGGCAACGGAAGGAAACTGATATGAAAAAATATATAATGATGTTTGCTTTTGTTGTATGCGTAGCAGCTGCTGTTTGCACAGCAAGAGCCAAGGCGTGCGTAGTGCCCATAATATCGGATGAAAGCTCAAATACCGCAGGTTATCTGCAGAGCGTTGAACTTGAGAGTCTTCGCCTTGAACTGCGTCCGACAGAAAGCAATTATTACGCGACAACACTTGAGTTTTCGGTAAAAAACACTACGGATGCAGCGCTTGACGTTACAATGGGTATTCCGCAGTATTTTTACAGTACGCTTTCAAAAATATCAAGTCTTTCAGTGAACTTCAAGGGAAAGAGCGCCGGTGCAAAGCTTACCGATATAGCAAAGGCTGCTGATCATCAGTCTGGCGATCCGTATTACAACACAGTTTACGTGTGGACTTCGCACCTTGAAGCAGGTGAGATTGGCTATTTCAGAGCAACCTTTACGGTAAGCACACGTGCGGATAGTAAAGGTATGGAATACGTTGACCTGCCGTTGAAAGCGCTCAGATATTGGGGCGACGGTAAAACAAGCTTAAACGTTACACTTGACAGTACAATGCTCAATATCTATTCGTATGACAGAACGCCGAGCATCCGCCCGACTTTGGTCGAATCAACGGGTGCGCTCGTATGGCATTTGAATGAATTTGATGCAAAGAGCAATCTTACAGCGTATTACAATAGCGATACCGCGGTTATAACAAAGTATTTTAATAACATGTTTACGAGCGGTAATGAAAAGCAAGCGGCAGATCTTTTCAGGGCAAAACGTTATTATGAGGCAGTGGCTTTTATTGATTCCAATGAAGCTTTGTCAAATAATCTCAATCTTCGTTTTATGAAGATGATATGTCTTGAAAAGCTTGGTGATGAGGTTGCGGCAAAGGCGTTACTCAGTGAGTTGTTTGATGAGGAGGTTTGTTTCTCGTCAAATACTGAGTTTGATCTGTCAGAATACGTAAAAAAGAGAATGATATTTGCCTACTATAATAACGCAAAAGCCAGTGGAGCGGCGGATTCTCTGCTTGAGGAGATACTCACAACGGGTCTTGCCAAGCTTACGGAATCTAAATCGTCATTATTTATTGATTGGGCAAATACTCAAAGAAAGTCGCTCACGCTTTCTCCGTCAAATCCCAACGTCGGAGGCTCTCAGCAGGGCTCAAACACTAAGCCGCCGGAGCAGTCGGGCGAGCTTACTGTCAAGCAGTGGTTAAAGCAGTTGAGTGAGCCTGCGGTGGTAACGGTTGGCGCAGTGCTTGTGGTCGTTGTGATCTTTTGCCTTGTTGGCATGAAAAACGAAAAGAAAAAGAAACCGAATAAATATTCAAAATATTGATAAACTGTAAAATGGGAGGTCGCTTGTATGAGAAAGATCGTAATAGCGTTGTTATCTGTTGTAGGCGTTATGGCGTTAGGTGTAGGTCTTTGGTGGTTTGTAAATAATAATTATATGAGTTACCGTCAGTTTGCTCAATACACACCCTCCATTGGCAGTCAGATCTGGTATACCGATAATGCTTTTGTTGAGCAGAACTCTTTGGGGGTAAACGTATATGCAGTTGAGCTTGACGGTAATATCCTGCCCCTTTATACCGATACTGCTTCTTCAAAGGTTGAATACGCTAAGGATGACTATATCGTTCTTTCAACCTCCGGCGGTGTGAGTGCGTTTTACGTTGGTGATACTCTCACAAAAGCTTTTGACGTTATCGGTGAGTTTATGAGTGCTCATCAATTTGGCGAATATTTGTGCGTCAAGGTCGATGACGGTGGAGATATGGTCAATTATAGATACGACCCTGCAAACGGTGTTGTAAATCTCACAGAAAAGTACGACGTTGATTTCCTTGATTATTGTATAGATCCAATTGAAAACAAGGAATATTTCATATCGTATATTTTATCGGGCGAATACGTAAGGATCAGTATTATCACCTGTAATAACGGAGTATTGCTTCCCGAGGCTTTTATTGAACTTGATAATACCGTCTATACAGGCTTTGATTATATTAAGGATCTCTTTGTTTTCTATACGGAAAACTCTATGATATTCGTTAATACGCAGACTCAGGTAAGACGAGTTCAGTACGTATATGACGTTGACAAAGTGCAAAAAATAGCCTATGACGATAAGTTTGTGTTCTTTATGGACGGAGCGTATTTTAATGGAGTTGATAATGCTTACATAGTAACACCGTCTTCGTCAAGCTTCTCTCATATGGTTGGTTATAAGCATTTCAATAAATGCGGTGATAAATTGTTCTACGTTCAGGATAAGTATGCTATGCAACATGCCTTTGGCGGGATGTTGTCCACGGATACAGTTCTGTTCTCGGATGAAGAAATGACCGGCATAAACGTAATGGGTGATATAATAGTAGTTGAAAAGGCTGACAAACTCGTATTCATGTTGGCTGAAGATAAATAGGAGTGTAAAAAATGAATCTTGGTGCTTATGATTATATAGTATTGCTTATAATAGCAGTCAGTGTTTTGTTTGGAATATATAAGGGCTTTATATCTTCCGCGGGTAGTATCCTCGTAACGATAGCTGCCTGGGGGTGCGCACTTGTGTTTACTGATGACGTAGCTCTCTTTTTACAAGAAAAGACTGACTTTATGGAACAGATAATACACTACGTTCAAGCTAACGAAGCTATAACGGATCTCACTTTGAGAAAGACAAGTATATATGTTTTGTCTGAATCCGAAATAGCCGCAGCAATAGAAGCTACAAAGCTTCCCGTATTTTTTAAGGAACACATAGCTCTTAATATTCAGAACGAGGTTTTTCCGGCAGTTGAGGCGTTGGGCGATTATTTTGATTATACAGTAGGAGCCGCAGTTCTCAACATTGCTTGCTTTGTTGTAATTCTGATCGGTACGCTTATAGTGGCTTCAATAGCAAAAGCAGCGCTCGAAGCAATGTTCAAGCTTCCTGCACTCAAGTACGTTGACGGCCTTTTGGGCGGCACCTTTGGTGTGGTAAGGGGTGTATTCTTTGTATACATTTTCTTTATGATCATGCCGGTGGTTTTTATGGTAATACCTGAGAGCCTGTTGACTGAGTTTTTGGGAGATATAACCGAATCTTCAATAGCAAACGTATTCTACGAAAATAATATACTTCTTAAATACATCGGCGGCTTTATCAAGCTGTGATAACGGAGGATAAATTGGCTAAAAAATCTGATAAATTAAATTTTCAGGCAGAGGCGGTAAGGCGTGAATTTGCCACAAATAGTACAAAAGGAAATAAAAAATGGGTAGCGGTCACCATAATTGCTTGTTTAATAATTGCAATCGCAGTTGTGTTTGCAGTTCGTTCTATGGATGACGACCTGCCTACTGATGAATACTCGGTTGATTGGGAAGGCTACGGTGAGGCTCTTGCCAATATCAAAGAAACATACCCCGATCACAGCAAAATAATAGCGCGAGTTAAGGACAATGACATAGAAAAGCTTGATTTCTATAAGCACAGGCTTGTTCAGGATTATATGTATGCAGCGTTTGTTGAGGAGTTTGAGGAGTACGTAGAAAAGCATAAGGACAGCCTTACTCAAGAGCAGATCGAAGAATCCAGACCTACAAGAATGACGGATGAAGAAATTATAGAGAATCTCATCACGGTAGAAATGGGTTACATAGCTGCGCTTGAGGCTGACGTTCCTATCAACTACGCCATTGCACAAACTCAGATGACGAATCTTTATGCAAACAATCTTTACGTATTAAAATCTGAGGATAAAGATTCCGATATTTACAAGAGTGCCAAAGAATTTGTGGATCAGATAGCTCTTATTGCAAAGGGAATGGATATTTCAGTTGACGAATATCTTGTTGAGCTTTCAAGAGATTCTATGAAATCCATGGCTATTACAATGATAGAGGACCGTTGGCAGACTGAGTTCAGAAACAGTAATTTTGACGGTACTATCGATGAATATATTGACTATTGCTATGAAGTGCTCAAACAAAAGTACACAGTTGTGATGTATGGATTGGAGTAAGTTGATATGAAATTCAAAATAAAGTTTACAAAAAAATCGCTTGCAGATCATTTTAAGTATTACGCGTGGATATACGTTGCGGCGATAGTAATCAGTACGTCATTTTTTAACATATCCACTACTATGATAAGGAATCAGGCACCGCCGGATCAAAAATTGTATTCTTTTGTGTGCGGAGATGCAATCGCGCTTGACTATTTTATAACCTTTCATGCAGAAATGACGCAAGCATTCCCACATTTGAAGGTCGTTGCGTGCGATAACCTTGCTTACAATTCAATGTCAACAATGGCAAAGGAGCAAAAGGAGAAATTCCTATCGCTCATATCAAATAAATATGGTGACGTGCTCGTTATACCATACAATGAATTTGCCGATCTTGCAAAAGAGGGTGCGTTTGAACCTCTTGAGGATGACTTTCAAGAGTATTTGGATGACGTTGACCCGATCAGCTTAAAAACAGTAACAATGAAGCTTCAGCTTGATGAAACAAAGGAGCCCGAAACACATGTTTACGGCATTCCGTTGAGTCATCTTGAGTTTTTCCCGTATTATTACGATACGAACGATAAAGTAATAGTGCTTACGAGCTTTTCACAGAACAAAGATAATGCAAGATCACTTATAAAGTGGTATCTTGATTATATGATAGAAACCGAATGGTACGGTACATTAAACTAAACAGGAGGAAATAATATGGTATTTTTTTGTCCACAGTGTGGTACTAAGATTTCACAGGGCTCTGCAAGTTGCCCTCAGTGTGGTGCTGTTTTGCACTTTGTAATTCAGAAAAACGCGGATAAAAACACTGCATCCGATGAAGGTATGATGACTATGGCTAGGCGCCGTAACGTTATGTTTGCTCACCTTGGTGAGCAGGTGATGGAAGGATCTCAGGAAACCGTTCCGGTACTTAAGTATAATGGTGATTATATTAATAAAAATGAAAAAATTGCTGATGCTGAGGCTGATATGCAACTTATCGGTTGGGTTGATGAAATGGCAGACGTGCTCGATGCTCCTGTAGAGAATCCGCAGGCTATGGAACAGAACGATAACGAAAAATTGGTTATGCCCGTTCAGTCAACAACAGCTCAGTCTACCGCTGATACAGCAAAATATAAGATCATAACACAGATATACGATAAAAAGGTTGGATTCAATGCAGTTGAGCTCGAAACCAAGCTCAATATGTATGCAAAGCTTGGTTATCAGATCGTGCCCAATACAATGATCTGCCAGCCCGGTCAGGACTTCTTTGTACTTCTTGAGAAAGTACCGGCTGAAAAGAAATTGGCTGAAAAAGAAAAAGCTGAAAAAGAAAAAGCTGAAAAAGAAAAAGCAGATAAAGAAAAAGCAGATAAAGAAAAAACTGATAAGCACGACGAGAAGAATGCTGCTGAATCAAAGCCCGAGGCTCCGGTTGTTGAATAATTGCTGCTTACATAGTGATTGTAAAAGCACGAGTTTTTCTCGTGCTTTTGTGTAATATTATGGAGGATATATGCATACAGATGATCAACGATCTGCGTTGAATTTGCTTTCTCAGCTTTATGCGGATGCAAAGCCTGCACTTGTGTTCAATAATGAATTTGAATTGCTCGTCAGCGTTATACTCTCCGCACAATGCACAGACGTGAGAGTAAACCTTGTAACAAAAAAGCTTTTTGCGGATTATTCCACGCCGTCAGCCATTGCCCAAATGGATATATCGCTTTTGGAGGAATACATAAAAAGCTGCGGACTTTATAAAAATAAGGCAAAAAATATAAAGGAAGCGTCTATCATGCTCTGCGAGCGCTTTGGGGGTAAGGTTCCAAGCACACGGGAAGAACTAATGCAGCTGCCGGGCGTGGGCAGAAAGACAGCAAACGTAGTGTTGAGTGTCGCATTTGGTAAGCCTGCATTTGCGGTAGATACTCACGTTTTCAGAGTGTCAAACAGGATCGGTCTTGCAAACGGCAAAACGCCCGACGAGGTAGAGGCACAAGTTACAGCGCTCCTTCCGGAGGAGTTGTGGGGAAAGGCTCATCATTGGCTTATATACCACGGCAGAAAGGTATGCCACTCACAAAAGCCCGATTGTGCAGGCTGTCAGCTAAAGGCTCACTGCAGCTTTTATAAAAGAAATAACGGTACAGAACAATGACCGGTATTGATTTTTTGCTTTACATGTGTTAAAATAATTACAACTATAATTTTAAGGAGGTAAAATTATGAAATATGCATCTGATTTCAGAAAAAGTGCAAGAGATGCACTAAGAGGCAGATGGGGAATAGCCGTTGTTGCAGGCTTGATAATGAACGTGGTTGGCGCGGGAGTTGCAAGCATTTCTTCAATCTTCGGTTCTGTTGCGGAAACGATCGTGGATCTTATCACTGATGATGATATCCCGGTTAAGGAC
>SVGF01000041.1 GCA_015056475.1 Clostridiales bacterium | reverse complement strand
CCGGGCCAAATGTGCAATAAAAAATTAAATTAAGTGGTGGGCCTTCAGGGACTTGAACCCCGGACCGACCGGTTATGAGCCGGTTGCTCTAACCAACTGAGCTAAAAGCCCGAAAATGGTGATCCCTAGGAGAATCGAACTCCTGTTACCGCCGTGAAAGGGCGATGTCTTAACCGCTTGACCAAGGGACCGTAAAAGTATTATTTGGTCGGGGTGAAGGGACTCGAACCCCCGACCCCATGCTCCCAAAGCACGTGCGCTACCACCTGCGCTACACCCCGTTGCATTGCCACAACGTGATATATTATACTACAGAATGGTGATTTTGTCAAGCACTTTTTTTAGATTTTGTAAAAAATCTTTTGAAGCATTTGAGACGTTCACAACTCATCAACGTGTTATATTATACTACTAAATGCTTTTTTTGTCAATAGGTTTTTTTAGTTTTTTATAGCTTTTTATGATAAATATGTTATATTTAAGGGTAACAAAAGCAAGCAGAGAATCTTGTGTTGATTCTCTGCTTAATTGTTTATGCTTTCTTTGCTGCTTCTTCAAGCATAAGATCAATTGCTGCCTCAACCTGATCTATATAAAGCTGCATGTTTGGTCTCAGCTCAACGTAATCTATCGCTTTATAAAATGCAAGATCGTCCCATGCGCCGTTTGCTCTGGTTGGGATCCTGTTATAAAGCCTTTCCATCTTCTTTTCAACCGGCTGACCTACTACTGCAACGAGTATGAGGGCTTCCGAAAACCAGATATTTCTGAGCTTTCTGTCAAAAATATTTTTTCTGTCGCCGAAATACGTAAGTTCTATGCGCTTGAGCATTTCTTGTGTGTTGCCAACGTCAATGTCAAAACCCTGTGAAGCAAGGAAAAGTCTTGCGATAACAGCTTGCCCAACCATAGAGAAGTGGAGGTTATCCGGATCCATGACTTCTGAGCGATAATTCTCCATGAACGGGGTAAACGTTGTGTAGAAATCGCACACACCCGTGTCGTATTCTTTAGCAAGCTTATATGTTACCTCGCTTACTATCTTCATATCTTCGGAGTTACGCACCGGCTCTTTGTAGCTTGGTTCGGTGGAGTAATAAACGGTGATACCGCGTTTGATAAACTCATCAGTCATCCATCTGAGCTTCTTTTCGTAAATGGCAGCTCGTTCTTCATAGCTTCCATGAATGTGTAACATATCGTTTGCACCAAACATTATAACCACGTGAGTAGGATCCCACAGCATAATGTTTTCTTCAAAGTAGCTCATAGAAAAATCAATAGTGCCGCAGCCGATGCCGGCATTATACACTCTCAATTTTGCACCGGGGAATTTTTCAAGATAATACTCAAAAATGTAATCTACCCAAAAGGCACAAGCGGTAAGGCTGTCACCTACAAAGCATACTCTTGCATCCTGAGGGAATATGGGGATGTTTTTTTGTGTGTTGTTCATATTTACTCCTTTTACTTAAAAAGCATACAGCCCTGTTGACGGAAAAATTCAGCCTTATCAAGCAGGTCCTTTTTAGATACGCCGATGTATTCCGATAAGCAATCGACGCACATATACTCTTTAGAGCCTCTGTTTATCATTTTTTTGTGCAGACCGATATCAACTGTCTGTAATTTTTTGCCGCATTTGATGCACAATTCTCCCTTAAGAGGAGGCATATCCATTGCTTGCGGTCTTCCATATCTTCTTTCCATAGATTGTCCTTATTTTATTGTTATTTTTCTTCAAACGCCTTTTCAACTGTTTCGAGCCAGCATTTAGCCAAAATACCGTGTCCAACGTAAGTGGGGTGGATGCCGTCCCAAACTATGTGGGGAAGCGGTGCCTTATCCATATATGAATCCAAAGCATCCTTGAATCTTACAAAAACAGCACCGTAATCATTTGCAATTTGCTCAGCATACTGAGCTATCTGTGCAGTCACTTCAAGTGCTTTTAGCTCATCCTCGCGTGTGCGGTTGTATTTTTCTATATATGATTCGTCAAAATATCTGAACGGCTGACAGATTATAAGCTTGATATCGGGGAATGCTTTAACAACGTCATCAAGAAGCTTGCGATAAGCCAAATTGAACTTTTCGGGACAGCATTCTTCATCTCCTTTCAGATAAAAATAACCGTTGTTAACACCTGCAAGAATGCTGAGAATAGTGGGCTTTAGGTCAAATATATCCTTTTTTGCACGCGCTGCGATCATTTGTATAGTGTCGCCGCTGATACCCCTGTTATGTATCTGAGGCTGTCTTTCGATATTATCAAGCCCGAGCTGCTGTGCCAGAAAGTCCTGATAGCCGTGACCGATAACATGATTCATATCAAAATCACTTTCGATTCTGTTACCGTGAGTGATGGAATCGCCTTGAAAGAGCACAACGTCCGTATCCTTTAAGTAGATCATAATAATCTCCTGTTTGTCTATATATTTTACTGTAATATTGTATCACACTACGGGTCAGATGTCAATAAAAAAGGAGCATCTTTTTTGATGCTCCAAAAGTTGATTTGTTATTATCTGACCTTAACGACCTTGCCCTTGAAGATCCTTGTAGCCCAAGGCTCAACTTCAATGTTGAAGCCTTCTGCAATATCTCCGATCTGATCGCCTGTGTCGATATCACGAAGACGGAGCACCCACTGTCCGTCAGCGGGGAAGCCGATCTCGGGAAGAATAACGTTAGCATGTACTTGGCTGTCTGTGAAGTTTGAAACTGAGAGTGCGTATTCGCCGTTTGCAAGGTGCTTAAAGAGAACGATGTATCTGCTGTCAGTCTTTACGATCATGGGAGGTCTTTGCTCGGGATCCTGATTGATAGCGATCAATTCCTTGTTTGTGAGGAGATTCTTTGTGAAATCGTTCATATTTCTTACGTCGCAACCGATCATAAGAGGTGTGGAAGACATGCACCAGATCTTAAAGTGTGTGTCGTACTGTGCATCTGTGCAACCGCCGGGAGAAGAAACGTTACCCTTACCGTACATACCGCAGATAAGCATATCCATATCGTTGTAGCAGCCGGGGCCTGAGAAGCACAAGAGGGGCATCTGTCTGTAAGTTATACTCTTAATGCTTTCGATTGAATCGTATATATCGCCGCCTGAACGGAAAAGGTCGCCACCAACCTTGTTTACCCATTCAAAAGAGCCTTCTTCGCTCCAGTTGCAGATGGAGAACACTATGTTTCTGCCTGTTGCATTCAAAGCCATTCTCATTCTGTTGTAGAGAGTCCAGCCTGCAAGATTTCTGGGGTGGAAGCACCAGTCATACTTAAGGTAGTCCACCTCGTTGTCAGCAAAGAATTTTGCATCCTGATATTCATGGTCAAGGCTACCGGGGTAAGCTTCGCATGTGAGAGGACCGCAGCATGAGTAAATACCAAACTTCAAGCCTTTTGAGTGAACGTAATCTGCAAGGTATTTAAGTCCGTGGGGGAATCTTATAGGATCCGGCACAAGGTTACCGTTTTCGTCCCTTTGCTTGCTGGACCAGCAGTCGTCTATAACCAAATATTCGTAGCCTGCATCCTTAAGACCGTTTTCTACCATAGCATCGGCTGTTTCAAGGATGAGGTTTTCATCTATATTTCTACCAAAGGTATTCCAAGTATTCCAACCCATTGGGGGTGTATTGAGTACCATAGCTGTTATTCCTTTCTGTTATTTTTGTTTTGCAACGTATTCGCCGAGATAGATCTTACAATCGTGAGCATCAAGGCTAACCTTGAAGTAATCGTCAACGTAGTCAACGACCTCGCCTGTAAATACCTCTCTCAATCTCAAGCCGAAGCCTGCTGTTGTGGGAAGACCCATATCCCAAGGACGAAGATCAGCACCGCCCTTGCCATCTGTAAAGTTAAAGAAGCCGAGCGCAAATGTGTTGTCGGACAAATGCTTGAACAACGTAGGCTGATCGGGAGTATGAACGTACATTACGATGGGAGCGTGACACTTGGGGTCAGCATTGATCTTAAGAAGATCCTTATTTGTAACAAGCTCAAGAACCTCCTTGCGCATCTTTCTGATATCGTTACCCATCATAAGGGGAGAGCCTGCCATGCACCAGAGTGCAAAGTGAGTTTTGTATTCTGTGTCACCGCAAAGACCGGGATGACCAACAAAGCCTTCGCCATCCATACCGCAAACGAGCATATCCATGTCGTTGTAGCAACCCGGACCTGCATATCTCCACATACCATACTGACTCTTTGCAATATTGGCAATAGCGGAGAATCTCTCACCGATATCACCTGTTGAACGGTACATATGTGCGCCTGTGGATCTTATCCATTCTTCGACCATATCGTTACCCCAGTTACAAGCGGAGAAAAGGATATCTCTGCCTGTAGCCTTCAAAGCCATGCTCATTCTGTTGTAGCGAGCTCTGGGGTCAGCATTTGTGGGGAAGTAGCAATAATCGTACTTAAGGAAGTCAACACCCCATTCAGCGAACGTTTCAGCGTCAACAAATTCGTGATCAAAGCTACCCGGATAATCCGCACAAGTTTTGATACCCGCGCAGGAATACATACCAAATTTAAGTCCAAGACTGTGTACGTAATCAGCAAGGTATTTTATTCCATGCGGGAATTTTCCGGCATCGGGCACGAGCCTGCCGTTAGCATCTCTTTTTCTTTCAGCCCATTCGTCGTCAATAACTACGTATTCGTAGCCTGCATCCTTGAGACCTGTTGCAACCAAAGCATCAGCGGTCTCCATGATGATCTGTTCATTTACTTTCCAAGCGAATGTATTCCATGAATTCCATCCCATTGGAGGTTTAGAAACTAACATAACACCCTCCTGTTGTGTGTATTCTGTTTTACAAGCGTATTGTAACATATACCAAGGCATAAGTCAACATTTTTTTGCCAAAACTATAAAATAAATATAAATGGCGGAGAATCTCTCTTTCTCCGCCAAATAGTCATTATGTGCTTATCTCAATTTAACTACCTTACATCTGTATATTTTTGTCTGACCGGGTTCAAGATCATTTACCCAGAAGTTTGTGGTAAACGTGCCGCGCTTTTCCTCAGTATCGATATCAACAAGCTCAATGCCCCAATCGCCGTTGCCGGGGAAACCGAATTCGGGGAATGAAACGAGATTCCATTCCATGCGCTCTTTGGTTACGTTTGTTACGGAGAGCATGTATTCGCAGTCGCTTACGTGCTTAAAAAGAGCTATCAATCTGTTGTCACCAAGTCTGATGGGGGGTCTTTGCTCAGCATCCTGGTCAATTGCAATGTACTTCTTGTTTGTGAGGAGCTTTGCAGTTCCTTCATCCATGTTTCTTATGTCGCAGCCGATCATAAGGGGAGATGACGTCATGCACCAGAGCTTAAAGTGAGTTGCGTACTGTTCAGCTGTGCAACCACCTGTTGAAGAAACGTTACCCTTGCCGTACATACCGCAAACGAGCATGTCGATGTCGTTAAAGCAGCTGGGACCGGAAAGGCAGAATAAGTTTTCCTGCTCTTTGAATATTGTTGTGATGATATCAAAATTATCGCTGATGTCGCAAGTTGAACGGTAGAGATTACCACCAACTTTTTTAACCCATGTTTCAGCATCTTCTTCGCCCCAGTTGCAGATGGAGAACACAATATCTCTGCCCGTTGCATCCAAAGCCATTCTCATTCTGTTGTAGAGCGTCCAGCCTGCCATATTTCTGGGATGATAGCACCAGTCATACTTAAGGTAATCAACGCCGTTACGCGCAAAGAACATAGCATCCTGATACTCATGGTCAAGGCTGCCGGGATAACCTGCACATGTAAGAGGACCGCAGCAGGAGTACATACCAAGCTTAAGACCTTTTGAGTGGATATAATCTGCAAGGTACTTTATGCCGTGGGGGAATTTTACGGGATCGGGAACCAGGTCACCGTTTTCATCTCTGTATTTGCAGGACCAGCAGTCGTCTATAACTACGTATTCATAGCCGGCATCCTTAAGACCTTTTTCAACCATAGCATCAGCTGTTTCCATAATGAGTTGTTCGTTAATGTTTTCGCCAAAGGTATTCCAAGTATTCCAACCCATAGGCGGTGTATTCATAACCATAATAAATTCCTTTCTTTGGGTAGCTTACTTTGTAACGTATTCGCCGATGAATATCTTACAATCGTGAGCAGGGAGGCTAAAACCGATATAATCGTCAACGTAATCGATAACCTCGCCGGTGAAGATCTCTTTGAGCTTAAGTCCAAAGCCTGCAGTTGTGGGGAAACCAATTTCCCAAGGACGAAGATCAGCTCTGCCGTTGCCGTCCGACAAGTTAAAGAAGCCAAGCGCAAACTGTCTGTTTGACATATGCTTGAACATGCTTACACAGTCGGGTGTATGCATATAAGAAACGATCGGCGGACGGTGCTCAGGGTCAGCGTGGATCCTCAAAAGATCCTTATTTGTGAGCAGATCAATAGTTTCCTTACGGATCTTTCTGATATCACTTCCCATCATAAGGGGAGAGCCTGCCATGCACCAGAGCGCAAAGTGAGTTTTATATTCAGTATCACCGCAAAGACCGGGATGACCAACGTAACCAACGCCATCCATACCGCAGATAAGCATATCCATATCGTTGTAGCAGTTGGGAGCGGAATATCTCCAAAGATCGTACTGGCTCTTTGCAATATTTGCTACGGCTGAGAATCTCTCACCGATATCGCCTGTTGAACGGTACATGTGTGCGCCTGTTGATCTTATCCACGTTTCAACGTTGTCGTTACCCCAGTTGCAAGCTGAGAAAAGAATATCTCTGCCCGTAGCCTTCAAAGCCATGCTCATTCTGTTGTAATGAGCCTTGGGGTCAGCGTTCTTGGGGAAAGTGCAGAAGTCGTACTTAAGAAAGTCAACGCCCCATTCAGCAAAAGTCTGTGCATCCAAAAATTCGTTGTCAAAGCTGCCGGGATAGTAAGCGCAAGTTCTTACGCCTGCGCAAGAATACATACCGAATTTAAGGCCAAGACTGTGTACGTAATCGGAAAGATCCTTCATTCCGTAGGGGAATTTTGAGTGCTCGGGTACCATCCTTCCGTTTTCATCTCTTTCGCGCTCGGACCAAACGTCGTCAATAACTACGTATTCGTAACCTGCATCCTTAAGACCGGTAGAAACAATAGCATCGGCGGTTTCTCTTATAACCTGATCGGTTACTGCGCCTGCAAAAGTGTTCCATGAGTTCCAACCCATTGGGGGTTTAGTAACTAACATAATATCCTCCGTTTCAAAGCTTAAAGCTTGTTGGTTTTTTTCCGATAATATTGTAGCACAATGGAATTGACTTGTCAAGTACAATTGGTAAACTTTTTGTTTGGCTAAAGTGATGACCGACCGGATGAAGGCATAATGGGACACCGAGGACGCCGACCCCTACGAAACGCACCACACACTCGGCTCCACTTGTCAGGGGAGCTGTCAGCCGATAAGGCTGACTGAGGGGTAGTGTATAATAGCGAAACGGGTCGCCGAGGACGTCGCCCCCTACAAGATTAATGCCTTTTTGTCGAATATATGCGCAAAATCCGTAGGGACGACCATTGGTCGTCCGTGTAATATTTTCGGACATATCTTATAAAAAGTGTACCGCCGAGGACGTCGCCCCCTACGAAACGCACCACACACTCGGCTCCACTTGTCAGGGGAGCTGTCAGCCGACAAGGCTGACTGAGGGGTAGTGTATAATAGCGAAACGGGTCGCCGAGGACGTCGACCCCTACAAGATTAATGCCTTTTTGTCGAATATATGCGCAAAATCCGTAGGGACGACCATTGGTCGTCCGTGTAATATTTTCGGACATATCTTATAAAAAGTGTACCGCCGAGGACGTCGTTCCCTACGAAACGCACCACACACTCGGCTCCACTTGTCAGGGGAGCTGTCAGCCGATAAGGCTGACTGAGGGGTAGTGTATAATAGCGGAACGGACAGTCGTCCCGCTGGCGGCTACATGTTTCACCGCAAATATCCATAAAAACGCACCCCACCCCTTGGCTCTCCCCTCGGGAGAGCTGGCGCAAAGCGCCTGAGAGGGCTGCATCCCTTGCCTAAATGTAAGGTCAATTTTTCTTGCGAGAAATACTGAGGGATTCACCCCACCTCGTAGGGGACGACGTCCTCGGCGACCCGCTGGCGAACGCAGTTCGCCCCTACGAATTGCTACTGCAAAAAGAAAGGACCTCAGGTCAAACCCGAAGCCCAAAAAGCTCTAATAAAAACTTAATTAGTGAACAAATAACGCTTTTATAAAAGTCTTTATCCAAAATGTAATCCAAAAGTAATGCACAAAAAATTCATATAAAGATTCACACGCAGGTAATGGCAACAGTTCCAAATCTACTTCACTTGCAATATACCAGGCATCACAAATGTCTGCATTTGTAATTACTCCGTCTTCACCATAATATGCACAAATCAATATGTTATCTTCTCCGTGCGGAAATTGCTGATAATGCCCCGGTCCTACCGTAAATTCTCCATACCAAAAATCCACAAAAAAGTAACTTTCTACAGGTTTATCATTCTCATAAACTGTATAGCACGGTTTATATTTACTGTTTGTAAAATCGCTTTTTCCAATGATTTCATCAATTGGTATACCACCAATGTGGGTATCCTCATTTGCAGTAACAATCTTGTGTCCAATAGAACAAATTAACGTTGGAGTATGGAAAACAAGCCCGGGCAAGCATAAAATCAATATTGTTAATATTATCCATTTTATAATCTTTTTTCTCATATAAACACCTACCATCTATTTGTTTCGTGACTGTATGTATAATTTGTATGGACCAATCTAAATAACAATATCGTAATGTTTATTGCAACTAAAATATCGTCATCGTAACCAGCATAGTTTATATAACTATTAATGCTCATATCCGCAACATTTAAACTACATCGGACGCGTAATTTACACCTCATCCGTCACGCTACGCGCGACACCTTCTCCCACTGGAGAAGGCTTTTTTCTACGTCGCTTGCGACCTTGTTCTCCCACCGGAGAAGGCTTTGGACAGTCGAGGACGCGAAGCCCCGCAAACCGCACCACACACTCGGCTCCACTTGTCAGGGGAGCTGTCAGCCGATAAGGCTGACTGAGGGGTAGTCTCCTTTCGGCACTATACTGGGATACTTTCCCTTTGTAATTATATTATCGCATAGTGTGCCTTAAATGTCAATAGTTCTTTTAATATTCTTATAAAAAAATATTTCCACTCAAGATGAACCAACAGGAAAACCAGATGAAAATCAGATGAATCAAAGAGAAATTTCCGTTTCATCTCATACCCCATTTTTCCGCTTTTAACCGCATTTTTCTCCACCCCACACATGAAAGACCTCCCTCCCCTTCACCTACAGCAAAAGCCCCGAAGTATTAAATCGAGGCTTTTGTTATTATAGATCTTCAAGCAGTTCTTTGTTTACTTTCTTATCCCTGAAGTAGAACTCCCTATCCTTATCGGATATTTCTCTCATGACCTTGCACGGCACACCAACCGCAACCACGTTTGCCGGGATATCGTGAGTTACCACCGAGCCTGCACCGATAACTGTGTTATCGCCTATGGTTACACCGGGCATTACCTTTACACCTGCACCGAGCCAGCAGTTCTTTCCTATGTGGATCTCGGCATTGAACTGATATCCCTGCTCTCTAAGCTCGGGGAGAATGGGGTGCCCTGCCGTGGAGATCACAACGTTTGGTGCAATGAGAGTGTTGTCACCGATGTAAATGTGAGCATCATCCACGAGAACAAGGTTAAAATTGGCGTATACGTTATTGCCAAGGTGGGTGTGCTTTCCACCCCAATTTGCTCTTAGCGGAGGCTCAATATAGCAGCCCTCGCCGATCTCGGCAAACATTTCTTTTAGTAAAGCCTTTCGCTTTTCGTGTTCGCACGGTCTTGTGGCGTTGAAATCGTACTGCTTTTCAAGGCATTCAGCTTGATATTTAAGCAGATCCTCGTCGTTGCAGTAATAAAGCTCGCCACTCCATATCATTTCCCAAAGCTTGGGATCAACGTTATTGCTCATTAATTGATCTTACCCTCCAAGCTCTTAACAACGGGCGGAATAACGATCCACTGAAGGATGATACCGATAGCACCCGTAGCAATGCTCATCCAGATCGATGCAACTGCAACTGTGGAATTACCGAGCAAATATACGGAAATTATAACGCAGATGGCTCTGAGTGCTCTGCCTGCGAGCTGTGATATACCAACCTTTGCAAGTGTTGGCATGGATGTATCTCTCAACATACCTGCGCTGAGACCGTAAGCAAAAAGCTCTGCCATCATAAAGGGGAGCATAACGGCGTTTGGCATGCCTGTTAGCAATGTGCTTATGATGGGGGAAGCGATACCAACGATCGCGCCAACGTACGGACCTGCAAAAATACCGACCATAATTACCGGCAAATGCATGGGGAGGAATATTTCGCCCAAGCCCGTGCCCAAGCCAAAGGCTCTGCCTGCAATGTGGAAAAGCTGGGGAAGCGCAATGGCGCAGACTGTAGCGACAAAAGCCGCAATAACTTGAATTTTGATTGAAAGCTTACTCTTTGTGTTTAACATATTTTTCTCCTTTTATAATTACTTGTTCTCAAACAATTCAGCAACGTCAACGAGAAGATCCCTTATCTTGAGGTGCTGAGGACATATCTTTTCACATTTACCGCACTTGATGCAGTCGGATGCTTTGCCGTGACCTGTTGTATGAACGTTGTAATAGAATGAGCTTATCCAACCGTCGTCACGCTTTTTGTTGTTGTAATCCGCAAAAAGGTTGGGGATTGCAATATTCTTGGGGCATCCTGCAACGCAATACTCACAAGCTGTGCAGGGGATAAGATGCTCGGAGGTTATTATTGAGCGTACGTTGTCGATTGCAGCCATTTCTTTATCGTTTATCGGCTTGAATTCCTTCATAAACCCAACGTTATCAGCCATCTGCTCCATATTGCTCATGCCTGAGAGCACCATTGCAATATTGTCAAAGCTTGCGGCAAATCTGATGGCGTAGCTGGCGTTGCTGCCGTTTGAAAGCTTGTCAAATTCAGCCTGAGCAAGAGCAGGAAGATTTACAAGGCTGCCGCCCTTTACGGGCTCCATAACAATTACGGGCTTGTTATGCTTAACGCAAACCTCGTAGCACTTTTTACTCTCAACCTGAGCGTCGTAATAATCAAGATAATTAAACTGTATTTGCACCACTTCAATATCGGGATGCTCTGTGAGTATCATATCAAGAAAATCAGCCTTGTCGTGGAAAGAAAGACCAACGTGGCGCACCTTGCCTGCTTTTTTGAGGTCAAATGCAAATTCGTAAGCCTTGCAACGCTTGTACTGCTGATAATTACCGCTATTCTGAGAGTGCATAAGGTAAAAATCAAAATAGTCCACTCCGCAAGCTTCAAGCTGGGAATCAAACAGAGGCATAAGGTCCTCGTTTGTTTTGAAATAATTCTCAGAAAGCTTGTTTACGAGTATGTATTCCTCTCTCTTGTGACGCTTAACAAGACATTCTCTCAGGGCTGTTTCGCTCTTGCCGCGAAGATAGCCGTGAGCGGTGTCGAAATAGTTAAAGCCGTTATCAAGGAAATAATCGACCATTTCGCTGAATGCATCAAAGTCAACCTCGCTGTCGTTCATCGGTAAGCGCATACATCCAAAGCCAAAGTTTTTCTTAACTTCGGGGAAGAACTTATTCTGATCTGTGTAAGCATAGATATTATCCATAATATCTCCTCCTTATTTCATTTGGTTTTTTCTATTATACTAAATTAATCAATAAAAATCAATAGCAAATTTATTATTTAAAATAAAAAATGGGCGAATACACGCCCACAGTTTTATCTGACTTAAAAGTTAAGCAATAGTATTATAACTCCGCACACAACGCCTACACCCACAAGCACCAGGATGCCAAAAGTCATGAACTTTTTTACTCGTATCGGAGTTACGAAGAGCACAGCTGTGATGAATGCGACCACTGTGTAAAATACGTGGAGATACTCCTGTATATCCTTAAAGAGTGTAAAGCTCAACAGATATGCTATCGGGAAAATTATTGAAGCTGATGTAATCGGAAGTCCCGAGTATTCCACCCTTGGAGAGCTTTCGTTTGACTGACGAGCAATTTCCGAAACGTTATAATAGGATAAACGTATAAGTCCGCACAAAACGTAGAGAACAAGAGCGATACAACTGATAACTCCCCTTGCACCCTCGGCATAGCATATGGCTGCCGGCAAAACACCAAAACTGATAAGATCGCATAAAGAGTCTATTTGTATTCCAAATGCCTTTTCCTCGGGAGTGCGATTCATAGTTGATGCAATTTTACCGTCGAATGCATCGCAAAGTCCTGCAAGCAATAAGCATACGATCGAAAAGGTTGTGTGTCCCCAACAAAGTGCAGCTACAATGCCAAATAAACCAAAGACAAAGCCGATATATGTAAGGATTACTGTATAATTGTAATAGCCGATAAGCTTTTTCATAAAATACCCCAAAATTATTACTTAATATATATTATACTACAAATTTGTGTTTTTGTCCATATTATTAGACGAAACGGTTAAAGGTTCATTAAATACTTATGCAAGTTTATTATTTTATATGACAGTTCCGAATGTAATTAATATAATGTACTATAAAATGATTACAAACAATAAGAGAGGAACAGATAATATGAAGATATTTTTATCACCATCAAATCAAAGAGCAAACGTTGGAGCTTATACAAATTCAAATGAGTGCGAGCAATGCACAGCAATAGCGTTGCAAGTGAAGAAATTTCTGGATGAAACCTACGATTGCGAGGTAATTGTTGCAACCGAGAGTGACAATATGAAGACCCGTGCGCAGTATGCAAATTCAATCGGAGCAAACGTTTACGTAGCCATCCACACAAATGCATTCAATGATAAGTCCGTTTACGGCACGGAAACTTTTTATTATTCAACTGATGAAAAGGGACGTGAGCTTGCCGCGGCACTGCTTGAGGCGGTTGGCTCAATTGTGGGCAAAAAGCGCAGGGCACGTGCAAACGACAGCCTTATTGAGCTGAACACACCCACCTGCACAAGGGCGTATATTGAGGTGGATTTTCATTCTAACCCCGAAAGAGCCGCGTGGATGCAAGCAAATACTGAGCTGATAGGCAATACTATTGCAAAGACCATTGCAGAGCATATGAAGCTTAAGGTAAAGACAAACGCAAAGGACGTTGACCTTGAATCGGTCGTGATAGACAATCTCGATAAAGTGCTTGAAATATTAAAAAATAATATCAACACAAGTACAAAGCGGCTTTACAGAGTACAAGCAGGGGCGTTTGCGTTGCTGAAGGATGCTGAGGATCTTTCTCAAAAGCTGACTGAAGCAGGGTTTACAAACGTGATAAGATACGAATAAAACAAAAAGACTCTTGTGTTTTGTTGAACAAGAGTCTTGATTTGTTAATTCACGATCTTTTTTATCCAATCGCCTTTATTAAAGAAATATCCGCCGATAAGACATTTTACAATATCCAATCCCTGACATATTGCAAATATGGGGATAATTGTAAGGCTTGTATATCTGCACAAAACGAATGCCACCGGCACGAGTATACACCAAATAAATCCGGAGTCAAAAATAATGGTTACGGACATCTTTCCACCCGACCTTAAGGTGAAATAACAAGCGTTTGCAAATGCACCCAACGGGAAGCAAAGTGCAGATATCTGCATCATTCTTGTAGCCAAAAGCTTTGTGGCTGTGCTGTCTATATCATAAAGCTCGGGTATGAATTCAGCGGCTATTGCAAATAACACACCGATCACAACGCTTATCATAACTGCAAAGGTGATATACTTTATTGCATGATCCTTTGCAGTATCTGTTTTTCCAGCACCGAGCTCTTGCCCGAGTATTATGCCGATAGCAACGCCTGCCGACATAAATACTACTGAGAATACTCCAAAAAACGTATGAACAACGTTGTTTGCGATTACAACGTCATATCCGAGGAGTGAATAACTCTGATGGACTATTGCATGGCCTGCAGCAAAAAGCGTTTCGTTTGCCATCAAGGGAAGACCCTTGGCAATAAATCCCGTTACGATGCTCATTGGCACCTTAAAGCTCTTGTATGCACCTATTATGAAGGTATTAGTGTGTCGTGTTAGCTGTGTATATAATACCAATATTGTGCATTCAATAAATCTTGATACTACTGTTGCTATGGCGGCACCTGCAACGCCCATTTGGGGAGCACCGAATTTACCGAATATCAAAACGTAGTTAAGTGTCAGATTTACAGCAATGGCAATCACACCGGAAATCATAGGAGGCAGTGTTTTTCCTGTTTCGCGGAGCGTGCTTGTGTAGCATTGAACGATTGCTGCGGGGATAAGGCCTATAAGCATTATGGCAAGATACGTTTTACCGGCAGCAAGTGAGCCGAGTGCGTCCTCGATCTCGCTTTCACCCTTGAGATAGAGATTGAGAAGTCCGTCGTCGAATATTGCAAAAACCGCAATCATCAAAACTGTAATGGCTGTGCAAAACAAAACCTTAAAGCGGAACGTGTCCCTCACGCCCTTTATATCCCTATTCCCGAAGAATTGCGCGCCAAATATACCCGCGCCCGAAACCGCACCGAATATGCAAAGGTTATAGACATACATAAGCTGATTTGTGATTGAAACACCAACCATCTCAACCGTACCGTATTTACCTATCATGACGTTGTCGAGCATATTAACGAAATTCGTGAGCCCGTTTTGTATAACTATGGGAATCATAAGCAGTACAATGTGCTTATAAAACTGTTTGTTACCAAAGAATCTTTTTAACATAAATCCCCCTTTGATTCTGAAAAATGCAAAGATAATTTTATCATAGATTGGATCATTTGTCAATAAGCCGAGCAAAATGCGAGATTAATTTTGCTGATAAAATGCATAGCTCTTGACAAATCAAACTCAATATGTTATACTAATCACATAATGATTTGACGCTTTGCGTCGGAATGGAGAAAATATGAGCGAAAAGTACGTATATGACAAGCGGAAGCTCCCTCGTCCCGTGCTTAACGGCCACGAGGATTGGATAAACCTTTACTACAAGGCTTGGGAAACTGCTTTTACAAACGTGGAGTATATCGACAAGCCGGGCTGGAAGGACATTCTCACGTGCATGCCCGGTGTTGGTATAACGTGGCAGTGGGATTCGTGCATAATGACGTTTATAACGAATTTTGCAAACGGCACTCTCAATGGATTTAATAATCTGGACAACCTTTACAGACTCCGCCGTGAGTCCGATGGCTTTATGTCGATGGCTTACACCATTGAAACAGAGGAAGAAGCTTACCCCGGCAGGATCAATCCTCCGTTGATGGCTTGGGCTGAGTGGGAGCATTACCTTGTTTCGGGCGACAAGTCAAGATTTGAGGAAGTTCTTCCTGCACTTGAGGGTATATACTCATTTATTGAGAATAACCGTAGGCGAGAGACCTGCCAGCTTTACTGGTTTGAGGACCCGGGCTCATCAGGTATGGATAATTCCCCCAGAGGCGGTTATTTTTCACCCGATCTTGACGGTAGTGACGTTTGCCACGTTGACCTCGCATGTCAGCAGGCACTCAGCGCAAAGCATCTTGCGCTTATTCACGGTACGCTCGGCAATGAGGAAAAGAAGGCATTCTATGAGAGTGAGCAGAAGCGTATCTGCGACCTCATAAATAAGTATCACTGGTCCGACAGAGCAAGATGGTATTTTGACTTCTTTGCAAGAGGTGAGGTTGGTCAAAAGGTCAAGTTCATCAATTCAAAGACAGCGGCCGCATTCTGGACATTGCTTTGCGGTGCAGCGGTTGACGGCAAGAAAGAGGCTGTAAGAGAGCATCTTTTTAACCCCGATGAATTCTTTACAAAGGTGCCCTTTGCGTCGTTGGCAAAGGATGATCCCAACTACGATCCCAACGGCGGATACTGGCTCGGAAGCGTTTGGCCGCCTGTAAACTACGCAGCTATCAAGGGCCTTGCACAGACGGGTCACAGAGAGCTTGCAAGAGAAGCGGTTGTAAACTGGCTTACTTCAATGTGCGCGGTTGACGCTAACCCCGCTTACGGCGGTATCTGGGAGTGCTATTCTCCCGAGGCTTACAGGCCTGCAACTGCAGAAAACGGCGAGATAGTAAGAGCTGATTTTGTTGGCTGGGGCGGTCTTGCACCTATAACTTTGCTTATCGAGAATATTATAGGTCTTGAGTTTGACGCAAGAGAGAACAAGGTAATATTCAACCTTGAAGCAAGAGAAAAGTGTGGTCTTGAGAATATGGTATTCAATAACAACAATATTTCAGTTGTTTGTACGGAATATCAGCCATTCAGAGGCAAAACTGTTATTGAAACAGAAGCTGAAAAGCCTTTCAAGCTCGTGGTAAAGACGAATTATTTGTGGGATCCTGCAGAGATCGACGTACCTGTAGGTAAGAGCACGTTCAGAATTTAACGTAAAAAACGGTCGAAGGTATAGGGGTGATGTCCTTATCGGAGAATTTATAATAGAGGTACGGGCATAGCTCGATGCATTTGTTAAACAAATGCGAAACTTGCGATAAAAACATAAAGAGAGAACAATGCGGAAAGAAAAAACGCTTTGCTCTCTCTTTTTCTGCTTTTAGTGATATTCTTTGCTTTCGCAAAGAGTGATATGATTGCTATCGCAATCGTGATATTGAAGCCTTGCGGCTTCAGTGATATTCTATTCGCC
>SVGF01000040.1 GCA_015056475.1 Clostridiales bacterium | reverse complement strand
CGATAGGCTTCTATTCATGACGCAATGCGTCAATTCATTGCGGTCGGGAGAAAACTTGTGAAAGCCAACACAAAAGCACTTATGACATACGATTTTTCGTTATCATAAGTGCTTTTTTCTAATACTTCGTTATAGGGTTTACCCATAAAACCGGCTTCTCTGTTCTTTGCTTTTGTATTACTTATTGGGCGAGGCTTTACTCCTCGTCCTTTTTCTCACCAAACATAACGTTTGTTATCTGCTTCATTCTTTCAATGGGGAATGGCGGCTCTGCAATGGGGCGCATTGCAATGGACATAAGCTTAACGGGGTTATCGTCCGCGGCAACTCTGTTTGATGAGAGCTTTCCGCACACCTTGCATCGGTGAATGATTGCCCATTCGCCGTTTTTTCTCACCCAAACAGCGATCGGCTCCATAACTCCGTGGCATTCGGATTCTCTGTCACCCGGCTCCTCGTCAACGTGAATGCTTGAAAGACAGTTGGGGCAATGGTTTCTGTGGTCGCTGCCTGCGCCCTCGGGTTCAACAGTCATTCCGCAGACCTTGCAAACGAAAGTTTCTTCGCATGCGTGATCGATATAATATCCCTTATCGGCGGGAGTTTTTCTTTGGTGATCTCTTTTCATAACGTACCTCTGTAAATCTTATTAAGTCTATTTTACCATATAATTTGTAATATGTCAATCATTGACAAAGGCTTGTTTTTATGATATTATATATAAAATTCAAAAGGAGTCATACCGTGAAGATAATTGCACACATATACACAGATTTTACAGAGAAATTCGGAATACCGCGCCAAAGTGGGCTTGTGGATGAAGCCTTGGGTAAGATAGTGTTTGAGCCGGAATACCGCAATCCCGATGCGCTGAGGGGTATAGAAAAATACTCCCATCTGTGGATAATATGGCAGTTTTCAGAAAGTATTCTGGATTCATGGCACGCAACCGTGCGTCCGCCGCGCCTTGGCGGCAATACATCGGTTGGAGTATTTGCGTCGCGCTCGCCAATGCGCCCAAACCCGATTGGACTTTCGTCCGTAAGGCTTGTTGACGTTATTAAAACCGAATCCGACGGCACGATCCTCATCGTCAGTGGTGCGGATATGCTGAACGGTACACCGATATACGATATCAAGCCGTACCTTTCTTTTACCGATTCCCATCCCGATGCAATAGACGGCTTTGCGGGAGATGTGTTTGAGCGCAAGCTCACCGTGATCGATAATGGAATGCTTTACGATATTGAACCTAAGACAGCAAGAATAATAAAGGAACTTCTCTCACAAGATCCGCGCCCGCAATACAAGAACGATCCCGAAAGGATCTACGGTATGGCGTATGGGAAATATAACGTAAAGTTTAAGGTGGAGGGGGAGAGGCTCTATATTACTGAAGTTGAGGGGAATGGTTAAGCCATTCTGTATAATTTGATACATATTCAACCTCAGGTAGAATTTATAAAATAAAACTCAATATTCTTACTATTGCAAGTTGTGTTTTTGTGTGCTATAATATAATCACAAGATAGCTATTTTGAGAAATTTTACAAGAGGTAAATGATATGTTAGATCAAATGATATTTGGCGAAAAACTGCGTAATCATAGGAAAAAGCTCGGCATGACGCAGGAGGAAGTTGCGCAAAAGGTTGGTGTTTCACCACAGGCAATATCGAAATGGGAGGCAGGTGACTGCTTACCTGACTGTTTTAACTTAAAAGCAATCAGCGATGTTTACAAAATATCAGCAGATGTTCTTCTTGAAACAGAATCGAGTGGCAATCTTGATGCAGTTTCCGGTAAAATTGAACAGCTTGCAACGGAATTTACATGGTCAATGGAAAATCGTGACAGATATAATAATAATCTCCGCCAAGAGCTGGGCGAAGATTTGTGGGAGATGTGGAAGGGCATATATTTTGCGGAGGTTGGTAACCGCGAAATACAAGAAGAAAGCAAGAAAAGAGGAAATCTCAGAATTAACGGTGCGTTTGGCACTAAAATATGGGACGATGATGGCATAGCGTGCGTTATTAAGTCGTCATTGATAAGCCAACTTGGCTCATTTAACCAAAGCACTGTGGAAGCATTCGAGGCGCTTTGCAGTGAAGACGGTCAAAAATTGATAATAGCATTATCTTGCGATACACCGACTTCAAAGCAAGTCTTGATTGAAAAGACGAATATTGACATTGCGCGCTTAAACGAGTTATTGCTTTTGTTTATAGAGAATCGTATTATTGAATTTGTTGAGGAGACTCCGCCCGAGTATAAAGGCTATATGATCAGCGGACATTGTGGCATTGTCGCATATATGATATTGGCGGGAATGTATATTCTCAATAAGAAGAAGTACGAGGTATCGCAGTTCATTAATGTAAAAATCGAAGAATAGTTTTTTTGCCCCACTTGCTGTGGGGCTTATTTTAGTTTTAAGAAATTGAATGGGTTAATTCATTGGTTTTCCCAAAGATTTACAATTTGCTTATCTTTTTTCGTTTTTGCGTATTTATAAGCTTTATATGCGCCGCTGTCTTCTTTGTGTTCACAATAAAAAAATACAAACTCACTTTCGTCTATCATAGCGCAATTCCGAAAATAAATACTTTTATACCATCCTTCAAATGCTGGTGTAAGATAAATGACATCTTCATAATTCTCACGCTTAAAATATCGTACATTTTTACGAAGGTATTTCTCTTGTGCAACACAATAAACTCGCTTGATGTTCAACTCAGGGTTTTCGTCCATAATATTTGTTATAATTTTATGGCAAAGATCGTCAAAATCACCATATCCACCAAAGTAAAAAGTACGATAGCCAAGGTCAACAGTTTTAGAAATTTCTGTGTAAACATTTGCGTATAATTGCTCGGTTACATTAATATCACGGTGTCCAAAAAATGAACAGATTTTTTCTTCCATAAAAAATAAGGTGCCACCCCTTGCGAGATGACACCGTAGAATACCTCTCGCATAGTTGTCACACCATCTATAACCTACTTTTTAAGTCGATCATTGCGATATCGTATTTCTACCGAAATATAGCACGACTTTAAAAAAGGGTATAGTACCCCCTTGTAGGTTATATAAACAATTTTTGCATTATATTAGATGATGTGACATGTATATTATATCACAATACTACTGTTTTTTCAATGTATTTTATTGGTTTGTTTTAAATTTTTTCATTCGTTATTTGTATATTTGCTTTCTGAATTATTTCAACAACTCGTATTGCATTATTTTTAGAATATTTTTAATTTTTTTTGAAAAAACTATTGACATTCCGTAAAAAAGTAGTATAATATAAGTCAAAGAAAGTCAAAGTTAATAGAGGTTATCTATGGAATATAAAGATTATTATAAAATTTTAGGCGTAAGCAAAACTGCCACCACCGACGAGATCAAAAAGGCATACCGCAAGCTCGTTAAAAAGTATCACCCCGATACGGGAGAGGAGGGCTCAAAGGATAGTGGCAAATTTCAAGAGGTATCAGAGGCTTACGAGGTGTTAAAGGATGAGGAAAAGCGCAAAAAATACGACGCTTTCGGTTCGAATGCCAATTTTGGCTCGGGCTCGCAGTTTGATCCGTCGCAATACGGCTACCACGTGGAGTACAGCGGCAATGCAGGCGATTTTTCGGACTTCTTCAATATGATATTCGGCTCGGGCGCAGGCTTTGGAGCATCGGGCTTTGGATTTGGCACAAATCAAAGGCAGCAGCAAACACGTCATGAGGTTGAGGCAACGGCAAATATAAGCGTTTACGAGGCATATCACGGCACTCAAAGAATGCTTGATCTTAACGGCGAAAGCATAACTGTAAAGATCCCGGCGGGCATTCGCACAGGCCAGAGTGTAAGGCTTAAAAGCAAAGGCGTTTCGGTAAAGATCAAGGTCGATGACGATAATAAATATAAGCTCATCGACGGCACTTTGAATATGAATCTCGGCATTGCACCGTATGAGGCTGTGCTTGGAGGCAAGGTAAGCTTTGCCGCAATAGATGGCTCAACCGTCACCGTAAACATCAAAGCGGGTACTCAATCAGGGCAAAAGCTCAAGATACCCAAAAAGGGCTTTAAGGATACAAAGGGCAACGTTGGCGATCTTATAGTAAATATCACAATAATGGCACCAACGTCACCCACAAAAGAGGAGATAGAATTATATAAGGAGCTCCAAAAGCTCCATAGCGTATAAAGGAGGACAATATGAATTTTGATAAAATGACAAAAAAGACACAAGAAGCGCTTGTATCGGCACAAAACATTGCCGTAGAGAATTCAATACAAGAGATAGACGTTGAAATGTTGCACCTTGCACTTCTTCAGCAGAGTGAAAGTACAGTCAAGGGCATTTTGGATTCAATGAACGTAAACACTCGCAACATAATCAGCGAGCTCGAGGGAGATATTGCGCGCCGCCCAAAGGTTTCGGGCTCAAATTCACAGCCCTACGTTTCAAGGCGTCTTGACGAGGTCATCATCCGCGCGGAAAAGGTGATGCAGGAGTTCAAGGATGAGTTTATGGGTACGGAGCACCTCTACGTTGCAATGATAGAGGAGAAGAAGGGTTTTTCATCAGAGCTCATAAAAAAGAACGGTATCACAAAGGACGGATTCTTAAAGGCTCTCATGGCTGTGCGTAAGAATCAGCGAATAACGTCGCAAACTCCCGAGGATACTTATAACGTGCTCGAAAAATACGGCAGGGATCTTGTTGAGCTTGCAAGGCAGAACAAGCTTGACCCCATCATAGGCAGGGACGAGGAGATACGCCATATGCTCAGGATCCTTTGCCGCAGAACAAAGAACAACCCCGTGCTTATAGGTGAGCCGGGCGTTGGTAAGACAGCGGTAGTTGAGGGGCTTGCACAGAGAATACTTAAGGGCGACGTCCCCGAATCCATGAAGGACAAAAAGGTTTTTGAGCTTGACATGGGCGCACTCATTGCAGGCGCGCAGTACAGAGGTCAGTTTGAGGAGAGGCTCAAGAGCGTTTTGAACGAGGTTGAAAAGTCAAACGGCCAGATAATCCTATTTATAGACGAGCTTCATAACATAGTCGGTGCAGGCAAGACCGAGGGTTCAATGGATGCAGGCAATCTTCTCAAGCCAAAGCTTGCAAGGGGTGAGCTCCATTGCATCGGTGCAACCACTCTTGACGAATACCGCAAATATATCGAAAAGGACCCTGCGCTTGAGCGTCGTTTCCAGCCCGTGCTGATAGATCAGCCCACGGTTGAGGATACTATATCAATTTTGCGAGGCTTAAAGGAGCGCTTTGAGATTCATCACGGTGTAAAAATAAAGGATAGCGCAATAGTTGCGGCTGCAACGCTCTCACACCGCTACATTACCGACAGATTTTTGCCCGATAAGGCCATTGACCTTGTTGACGAGGCTGCTGCAATGCTCAGAATGGAGATAGACAGCATGCCCGAGGAGCTTGACGAAATGACACGCCGTATCACTCAGCTCAAAATTGAGCGTGAGGCGCTCAAAAAGGAGTCCGACGAAGGCTCACTCAAGCGACTTGAAGTAATTCAAAGCGAAATTGCAGAGCTTCAGCAAACGCTTGATGCAAAGAGCGTTCAATGGAGCAGTGAAAAATCCAAAATTCAAAATACAAAGGATATTAAAACTCAGATTGAGGACTTAAAGGCTCAAATGGATGCCGCAGAAAGAGCATACGACCTCAACAAGGTGGCGCAGATAAAGTACGGCTCACTCCCCGAGCTTCAGGCTAAGCTTGATGCAATGAATGCAGGCGAGCAAAACGGTCAGACCTTGCTTCGTGAGGAGGTTACTGCGGAGGAGATATCCCAGATCATATCGCAATGGACGGGAATCCCCGTTACAAAGCTTGTTGAGAGCGAAAAGGAAAAGATGCTCAAGCTTGATGGCATAATGAAACAGCGAGTTGTGGGTCAGGATGATGCCATCAATGCCGTTTGTGATGCCGTTATCCGTGCACGCGCAGGCTTAAAGGATCCCAACCGACCCATCGGCTCATTCATTTTTCTTGGTCCAACGGGTGTTGGCAAAACAGAGGTCGCAAAAACACTTGCCGCAACGCTTTTTGACAGCGAGGAGAATATCGTCCGCATAGATATGTCCGAGTACATGGAAAAATTCTCCGTTTCCCGTCTTATCGGTGCACCTCCCGGATACGTAGGTTACGACGAGGGCGGTCAGCTTACCGAGGCTGTGCGTCGCAGACCCTATTGCGTAATTCTCTTTGATGAGATTGAAAAGGCACACCCCGACGTGTTCAACGTGCTTTTACAGCTTCTTGATGACGGCAGACTTACCGACTCACAGGGCAGACTCGTTGACTTTAAGAATACTGTGGTTATAATGACGTCCAATATCGGCAGTTCAATACTCACAGAAAGGCTCAAGGACGGTCAGGGTGTTGATGATGACACCGAAAAGCTCGTAACAAATGAGCTTAAACGCTACATGAAGCCCGAATTCATCAACCGAATCGACGATATTGCAGTGTTCAAACCCCTTGGTCAGAGTGAGGTTGCAAAGATCACAAGACTTCAGCTTGCACTTCTTCAGAATCGTCTTGAAGAAAAGGGAATCAATATCGAGCTTTCAGATGGCGGATGCCAATACATCGTTGATAATGCATTTGATCCGATGTATGGCGCAAGACCCATCAAGCGATTCATTCAGCGCACAGTTGAAACAGACCTCGGCAGAAAAATGCTCAAGGGCGAGATAAAGCACGGCGATACCGTGGTGATAGATGCTAATAAAGATGAGCTTGTGTATGAGGTTAAACAGTAATGTTAAATTAATGTTAAATAAGTGTAAATTAATCACCGATATCCGTTTTTTGGGGGATATTTTAACAAAAAATGTTAAAACGCCTATTGACAATCAATAGAAAACATGGTAAAATGTAGACGTAAAACAAAATGATGACTTGACGCTGCTGTAATGCGCCCATGGTATCGCTTGTGCGTGTTACTAGGGTGGGTTACTGCGGCGTTTTTTGTCACAAAGGAGGAAATGGTATGAAAAAAGTGTTAATGGTATTATTGATCGTTTTGTCAATATTGTGCTCTGCTTGCACAGCACCTGTTTCAAGTATAGAGCCTACGCCGAGTATAGAGCCCTTGGCAAGTGTTGAGCCTACACCAAGTATAGAGCCCTTGGCAAGTGTTGAGCCCTCGCCGAGTATTGCTCCTACAAGTTATATTGATTATAACTGTGAAGAATGCAAAGCCATGATAGTTGGTGAATGGCATACTCCTGAAGGTTATGCCACATATCCCGGCATAGACGATATCAGGAAGATCATAATCAACGAAGATGGTACTTGTAATATAAAGGGCAAAGCTGACACATGGTCAACATATTGTTTTGGACGCATACACACTATTAGATTTGAAGAAGCTGGTAAAAGTATCGTTTTGCCAAAGACTGACAAATTTGAATATGATGATATAGATTACTACAACAGTAAGCACTATTCTTTTGTCAAGATTAATAGTTATAATTGGTCAAAATATTTCCCAACAGATTTTAATGAGGCGTTTGACATCTCCTATAAAGTTGAGGATGTAGTATTAAGCAATACTGATCTTGGTACGACCAGCAGCACAAAGGTAATCGCTCAAGCTAAGCTTAAAGATACTGAAAAATATCCGTTCTTTTCAGGTTACTGGTGTAGTTTTAATCGCAAACCATGCATAATGAGAGCTACTATTGATTGGAATACGTATGAAATAACAAACGTTGAATACGTAGCTGATGTTGAATCTGCTTCTTATGATTATGTTTATGACTTGGTTATAGGCAGCAACTGGGCAGTATTTTCAGGTATAAGCGGTGACTCTACAGCGGATAACGTAAAGATATCAGAATATACTGTATTACCCGATGATCTTAATAAGACTACGATAGAATTTGTGTCGTCAGTTCCGTCAGATATCACTTACATGAGTGGTTGGCTTTTTTATGAACTTGAAAACTGATACAAATACTAAATTGACAATATGAAAAAAGACAGGGAGTAAAATACTCTCTGTCTTTTTTGTATTTACGACCTTATAACCTCTTTATGTCCGCAATGTGGGCAAGTAACCCTTATCTTGTTCTTACCGCGGGGCACTCTTATAGTGCGCTTGCATTGCTTGCACTTAAAGTATTTGTACTGCTTCATGCTCTTAAGTCTTGCAAAGAATTTTACAACCTTTTTCTGCAACGGATTCCAGAATCTCAAGAAAGCATAATTCTCTTTTTGTCTTGCAGAAATATTTTTTGAAAGCATTCTGAACAAAAACAATCCAAAAAGCACAAAATACAAAATATAAACAAATATCGAGGGGAATATCAGCGACACGATATTCAGCACAATGAACATCACAATAAATGCCACAGAAAGCTGATCCACACCGTTTCGCCCTATCATAAAACGTCTAAACCAATTCATAAATAAAAGCTCCAATGATCTTAATAGATTCTATGATATATATTTTACCATAATAACCGTAAATTTGCAATACCATCCACGATATTTTACAATAACGTAATAATAAGTTAATTATTCATTGTAATAATCCTCGGCAAAGCGCACGGTATCCATGGCATCCTTTGCGTAGAAATCGGCGTTGATGCTGTCGGCGTAATCCTGCGTAAGAACAGCACCGCCAACGACCACCTTTACGTCAGCAAATTTATTATGGAGAAGCTCAATGGTCTTTTCCATGGACGGCACGGTTGTTGTCATAAGCGCGCTAAGCCCAACGAGCTTGCAGTTATTATTGCAAACGGCATCAAGCACAACGTTGGGAGCAACGTCCCTGCCAAGGTCGATGACCTCAAAGCCGTAGCTTTCAAGCATAACCTTAACAATATTCTTTCCGATGTCGTGAATATCGCCCTCAACAGTTGCAAGAATTATCTTTTTTGAGCTTTGTGAGGCGTTTGCAGGAATGAGCAACTTTATCCTGTCGAATACAGCACAGGCACATTGAGCACTTGCAAGAAGCTGGGGCAGGAATATTTTTTTCTCCTCAAAAGCCTTTCCAACGTTATTAAGCGCAGGTATAACGTGCTGAGATATTACGTCCAACGGTTGAATTTCACCCAAAAGCTTTTCGGTAGCGTTGACAGCCTCATCGCAAAGCCCCTTTGATATGCAGTAAATAAGATCAAAAGTCTGCACAGCTTGAGCTTCGTGCACAGTTGCACTTTGGCAAGCATAAGCAACGTACTTTTCGCAATTTGCATCCATGTCATGAAGTGCCATATGAGCAAAGTAAACGTCCATCATTGGCTGTGAGAATGGATTCATAATTGCGCAATCAAGCCCCGCGTTGAGCGCGTTTGCAAAGAATACTGAATTTATTCTGTCCCTTTCGGGGAGCCCAAACGATACGTTTGAAACGCCAAGGCTTGTTTTGATTCCGTTTTGATGTAAAAGCCTTATTGATTCAAGCGTCACGAGTGCATTTTTTGTATCGGCAGAAACGGTAAGCGCAAGCGGGTCAACAATAATGTCGTTTTTGTCAATACCGTACTCTTTTGCAACGTCAATAATGTTGAGTGCGATGGAAAGTCTTTCCTCGGCTGTGGCGGGAATGCCGTCTTCATCCATGGTAAGTGCAATTATTGCACCTGAATATTTCTTTGCAATGGGGAATACGGCTTCCATACTCTCTTTTTTGCCGTTGACGGAGTTGATAAGAGGTTTACCGTTGTATATTCTTGCGGCTTTTTCTATTGCTGTCGGGTTTGAGGAATCTATCTGAAGCGGAGTCGAAAGCACAGCCTGAATGGACGTAACGGTGTTTTTTATCAATTCGGGCTCGTTAAGGCCGGGCACACCAACGTTAACGTCAAGAATATCAACGCCCTTATCAGCCTGCTTTACCGCTTCGGAAAGCACATAACTCATATCGCCCTCGCGCAAAGCTTCCTTAAGCTTGGGCTTGCCCGTGGGGTTTATTCTCTCGCCTATAAGTATGGGCAAATTGCCGATCTCAACCGCGTGAGTGTATGAAGAAATTACAGTTCTATCTTTTTTTGACGGATAAACGTAGTCAATACCGCTTGTGGCAAGTATCATTTGCTTTATATGCTCGGGAGTTGTGCCACAGCAACCGCCAAGAATGCATCCGCCCTTGTTTGCAAGAGCTGTCATATACTGCGCAAACTTTTCGGGACGGATGTTAAAAACAGTCCTTCCGTTTATCACAATGGGAAGTCCTGCATTGGGATTGACTATCAACGGCACACTTGCGGCGTTTGCGAGCCTCTCTACGATATTGACCATCTTGTCAGGTCCGCAAGAGCAATTCAAACCAAGCGCATCAACGCCCATACCCTCAAGCATTGCAACCATGGCCTCGGGTGTAGCGCCAGTCATAAGCTTGTCGTCCTCACCGTAAGCGTTTGTAACGAATACAGGAAGATCTGAATTTTCATTTGCGGCAAGCACTGCAGCCTTTGTTTCGTAGCTGTCATTCATCGTTTCAATGAGGATCAAGTCGCAGCCCAATTTGCTTGCAACTCGGATATTCTTTGCGAATATCTCAACCGCATCCTCAAATTCAAGGTCACCCAAGGGCTTTAACAGTCTTCCCGTAGGGCCAATGTCAAACGCAACGTAGCCCTTACCGCATTCGTTTACGGCATCCCTTGCAATCTTGACCGAAGCTGAAATAAGCTCCGCATAATTCTTATATTTTTCGCAATTGATACCAAAAGTATTAGTCTTTATAATGTCGCAACCTGCGTCAAGATATTGCTTGTGGAGTGAGAGTATCTTTTCGGGCTGTTCAATGCTCCACAATTCGGGCGCATGGCCCTTTTCAAGCCCCATTGACTGAAGCACGGTGCCTGTGCCGCCGTCAAAATAAAGTCGCTTTGATTTTATTGCTTGTCTTATATCGATCTTTTCCATAATTACTCTATTATATGCGAAATGTTATTTTTTATTGCCTCGGCAACCTCGGGTTTATTCATTGAATACACGTGAACGGCGTTAATTCCGTTTGCGTAAAGGTCAATTATCTGCTCGGTGGCAAATGCAATTCCCGCCTGCTTCATAGCCTCGGGGTTATCCTGATATCTGTCAACTATCCTCACAAATTTTTGCGGAAGTGCGGACTGTGATATTGAGAGTATCCTCTTTATCTGCGCCGCATTTGTTACTGGCATAATACCTGCCACTATCGGCACCTCCACGTGCGCTCTGTAAAGTCTGTATATAAAATTGTAGAGAATATTATTGTCAAAAAACATCTGCGTAGTTAAAAATTGGCAACCGTTTTCCACTTTTATTCTGAGTGCGTCAATATCCGCATTGCCGTTTGCGCTTTCGGGATGGCATTCGGGGTAGCAAGCACCGCCAATGCAGAATCCTCCAAAATCTCTTATTTCCTTGGCGAGGTCGCTTGCATAGTGGTATTCAAGATCATCGGATGAAACACCCTGGGGAAGATCTCCTCTCAGCGCGAGAATGTTTTTTATTCCCCTTGCCTTAAAATCGCTCAACTGCTGGCGGATCTTGTCCTTGGTTGCGCTTACACAGCTCAAATGTGCCAACGGTGTAACTCCTCCCTCAAGTAATGCGCTTGCAATTTCGGCAGTATAGCCGGCTGTACTGCCGCCTGCGCCGTACGTAACGCTCATAAAGCTCGGCTCAAGCTTGGCAATATCAAGTGCGGCTTTTTTTACTGATTCAAAGGTATCACTTGATTTCGGCGGGAATACCTCAAAAGAAAGGCTTGGTTTACTTTGATTTATAATGTCATATACGTTCATAATTCGTTCCTCGATCTTATTTACAAAAATTTGCTCATATAGAATATGATATCACAATTTTCAAAAAAATGCAATAAATATATTGTAATTTGTTGCGGAATGTTGTATAATTATAGCATTAAAATGGTTGCATAGTGTTTATTGAATGTATTACCGTCGCAAATCAATGATGCTTATAGAGGTGGATCATGTCACTATTGGAAAGTATGCAAAAAAGAAAGCTTAAGGAAACATCTTCGGGTGATTTTGTAATAGAACTCAATATGCCAAAGGAGTATCCTCCCATAAAGGCAAGAAAAACAGAGGAAGGCGGAGTAAGGGACCGTTTTATGGTCGCAAAGGCTGAGCTTCCCGACGAGATAACTATAGTAAGACCTTTTAACGTGGATATGTTTGAAGGCTCAAACGTGAATACTATCTACGTTTCGCCTACCGGCTGTGACAGCGCAAGCGGAAGTACCAAAGATCCCGTAAAAACTCTTACCGAAGCATTAAAAAGGGCAGAAAATAAGGGTGGTGCAAAGATAGTGCTTAAAAGCGGACGATACAATATCGATAAAACCGTTAATATTACAAGTCTTCATTCCGGCACAACAAAGTCCCCGTTGATAATTACTGCCGAGGAGCAGGATTCAGCGTATATTTCATCGTCAAAGGTGATTCCCACAAGCTTATTCAAAAGAATAACGGATGATGCAGTGCTTTCAAGACTTAAAGATGAAGTGCGTGACAAGGTCATGGTTGCAAATCTCTTTGAGTGCGGAATCAATGATTTCGGTGACGATGCTTGTGTATCACCAACGCTCTATTTTAACGGTGCAATATTGAACGTTGCACGTTATCCCAATGCTGATGAGGAGCTTCTTGAGCTTGGTGAGGGTGGAGTGCTGAATAACGGTAATGGCAAAGAGCCTTGGGAGGCTTGTGTTGATATCGACAGATGCTACACCTGGCAAAATGACGGTAACTTCTGGCTCAAAGGTAACTTAAAGTACGAGTGGGAGCATGCAATTATTAAGGTTGACGGCTTTGACTCACAAAAGCGTACCATGTACGGAAGCACAAAACACAGATATAACCCCGTATCAAAGGAGGATTACACAAGATTCTACTTTGTAAACGTTTTTGAGGAAATAGATCTTCCGGGTGAATGGTATCTCGACAAGCAAAACGGATTGCTCTATATCTATCCTCCAAAGCCCATCGAGGCTGACGATGATATAAGAATGACTACCGTTGGCTGCGATCTTATACGTTGTACAGACGTAGAAAACCTCATTATAAACAGGCTCAATATGGGCAGAAACAGAGGTACAAGCATCTATGCTAAAAACTGTAAGCAGGTGCTCATACAGCGTTGTCACTTTATGGGCGGTGCACAGTTCAGCGGCAGGGGTGACGGTGAGGATAGTGCAGTTGTGCGCATTGAGGGCGGTAAGCTTAACGGCGTTATAGCTTCGGAGTTTGAATACTTTGCTGAAATGGCGTTTGACGTTTCGGGTGGAAGCAGAAATCATCTTATACCGTCCAATAATTTTGTGCAGAACAATATTCTCCATAATCCGCTTATCAGACATGCTTGCATGGTGGGCGGTTGCGGTAATCTTGTTGCGCATAATTACGTTAACAATACTACTCTGATCGACTGCGGTCATAACGAGGGTATATTTGAGTATAACGTGCTTGAGGGCGGTGATACCGAGTCCATGGATTCGGGCATGTTCTACGTTGCAGGTGGCGGATGCTCATTTGGTGCAAACCATTACAGATATAATTATTTGTTTGGCTTTGTTAAGAATGACTACGGCATTTATTTTGACGATATGTCAAGAGGAATGTATGCTTACGGTAATATCGTTGTAGGTAACGGTGTTAACCCAAACCGTGAGGAGAAATTCGGTAAATGGTGGCCGTCCGGCGGCAGAACCTACAATCACCACAACGGCGGAGAGCACGTTTTCTACAATAATATAAGCATCGACGCAGGTTATTTTGCGTTCGGCGGTGATATTTCGTACTGGCTCAGATCGTTTGAATTCTGGAAGGGTTGGTGTGAAGGGCTTGTAAAGGAGTCGCTTGAAGACAGATCACCCGAATACCTTTTGAGAAATCCTACCTATAAGGACTATTGTGACGCTCTTGATCAATGGTGCGAGGATATAAAAGATCCGAATTACACAGAAAAATCAGGTTGGGCGGAAAGACGTTTGCGCACACCCTGGTGCAACCATTATGAGAACAATTTGATTGTCAGAGCGGACAGACCCTATAAGCTCGATAACGGAGAGGCAACTGCAACGGGTTTGGAAACAAATTTCATAACGAACGACGATCCGGGCTTTGTTGACGAGGCAAACAAAAACTATGCCTTAAGGTCGGATTCAATAGTGTATAAAATGATTCCCGATTTTGTTGCTCCGCCGTTTGAAAAAATGGGTCTTGTGGATGACCTGACGTAACAGAAAGGTTTAAGAAATGTCATTAGTAGAAAAAATGAAAAGCTGTAGGCTTAAAACGGTCAAAACAGATAAATTTGTTATTGATCTTGATATGCCTGAAAGCTATCCTCCCATAAAAGCGAGGAAAACAGAGGAAGGCGGCGTAAGAGATCGCTTTATGGCGGCAAAGGCAGAGCTGCCGGATGAGATAAAGATCGTACGTCCGTTTGACGTTAACAACTTTGAAAAGAGCAATGCCAACACTATATACGTGGCAGAAAACGGATGTGACTGCAACTGCGGTTGTAAGGAAAAGCCCGTGGAAACTATTGCCGAAGCAATAAAGAGAGCAGCAGGCAAGGGTGGCGCAAGGATCGTGCTGAAAGATGGTTACTATAACATCGATAAAACTGTTGTTATAGGCAAGGAACATTCCGGAACACCACAAAGCCCGCTGCTTATTACGGCGGAAAATAAGGGCTGTGCATTTGTGTCAGCGGCTTATAAGCTTTCTGCAGACATGTTTTATAGAGCGGATGACGAGGACATGCTTTCAAGATTGCAGGAAGACGCAAGGGAAAACGTGCTGGTGGCGGATGTAAGTCATATTGACCTGAGTCGAGCTTGTGACGGATACTTTGCTCCTCATCTGGTAATAAACGGCGTTACAATGAACGTTGCCCGTTACCCAAACACAACGGGAAATATGCAGCTTGATTGGGCGGACAGAAAAAACGTTCCCCTTGACGGTGTGGTGGAGGGCGTTGAAGGCGGCACATGGGAATTTTACCCCAAAGACGACAGAATATTCTCCTGGCAGGACAGTAACGACATATGGATAAGAAATAATTTCAGCGTTGAGTATCATCACGAACACTGCAAGGCAGAAATTGATAAAGTAAAACGTACTATTAAGGGCGAGTTTATAAGATATAAGGATGCAACCCTTGAAGCAAACGAGGCGGCGAGGTATTACCTCTACAACGTGTTTGAGGAGCTTGATGCTCCGGGCGAGTGGTTTTTGGATAAGAAAAACAATAAGCTGTATCTGTATCCACCAAAGGGCGGCTTGGGTAAGAATGATGCTATCCATCTGGTGGTGGAGTTGTGTGATCTTATTCTGTGTGAGGGTGCTGAAAACGTAATTATTGATGGCATAGATATAGGCAGAAATAAGGGCTTTGCCATAGAAACACGTGATTGCAGGCAGGTGCTTATACAGAATTGCCGTATCTCCAACGTGGAGGGCAACCCCAATCTTACAAATCGCCAAAGAGAAACGGTACATTTGTGCGGTGGCTTCAGAAACGGCATCATTACAAGCCTATTTGAATATTGCGCCGTGGAGGTTGGCTTGTGCGGCGGTGATGAGGATAATCTCATCCCTGCAAACAATTTTATGCAGAATTGTGTGATAGACAACCAACTGCTGAGGTTTGGTGCGTACATCAACGGATGTGGCATAGTGTTTTCCCACAACTACGTGCATAACACTACATTTTGCGATAGAGGCTCAAACGAGTCCATAGTTGAATACAACGTATTTGAGGGCTCGGACACTGAGGCAATGGATTCGGGTACTGTGTACGTACAGGGCTATCCGCCGAATGCAGTGTGTGGCAATCATTACAGATATAATTATCTGTTTGCACCCTGCAGGAGCGATTACGGCATTTATTTTGACGATATGTCACGAGGTATGTATGCATACGGCAATATTGTTGTTGGTAACGGAGTTAATCCAAACAAAGAAAACAAGTATGGCAAATGGTGGCCGTCGGGTGGCAGAAGCTTTAACCGCCACAACGGCAGAGAACATTGCTATTACAACAATATAAGCATTGATGCAGGTTATTTTGCATTTGGCGGCGATCTTTCGTATTGGCTGTCACCCTTTGCGGATTGGAAAAAATGGTGTGACGGAATGCTTTCGGGCTCGTTTGTTAAGAGGAACGACGTTTATCTGGGTAGAAACCCCGGCTACAAGGAGCTTTGCGAGTTGCTTGACAAATGGGGCGAGGACACAAAGGACCCCGATTATGTTGAAAAGTCAGGTGAGGCTGAGAGAAAGATAAGATTGCCATGGTATAACCACATAGAGAATAACCTGATAGTGAGAGCGGACAGCCCATACAAGCTGGACGGATGTGAGGATTTCACAACGGGGCTTGACACCAATTTTATAATTAACGAGGATCCGGGATTTGTGGATGAGAAGAATAGAGATTATATGTTGAAGCCCGATTCCGTAGTGTTTGAAAAAATACCGGGATTTGAAGCGCCTCCTTTTGAAAAGATGGGGCTTGTGGATGATCTGACGTAACAGAAAGGTTTAAGAAATGTCATTAGTAGAAAAAATGAAAAGCTGTAGACTGAAAACGGTCAAAGCTGACAAATTTATTATTGACCTTGATATGCCTGAAAGCTATCCTCCCATAAAAGCGAGGAAAACAGAGGAAGGCGGCGTAAGAGATCGCTTTATGGCGGCAAAGGCAGAGTTGCCCGATGAGATAAAGGTCATACGTCCGTTTGACGTTAACGGCTTTGAAAAGAGCAATGCCAACAC